>CAZOPY010000109.1:0-3631 GCA_964581945.1 uncultured Gammaproteobacteria bacterium
AATTCGGGTTCCCGGAGGAACTCTGCTACCAGTCGATCGCCCACCACGAGGATCGCCCGCGCACGATCGAGGGTGCCATCGTGAAGGCGGCGGACGCGATCTCGGGCGCACGCCCGGGCGCGCGCAAGTCCTCGCTCGAACAGTTCGTGCAGCGCATGGAGGAGCTGGAAAAGACGGCGTCCTCGTTCGAGGGCGTGGACAAGGTGTACGCGATCCAGGCCGGCCGCGAAGTGCGCGTGTTCGTGACTCCGGAAAAGATCGACGACCTGACCGCCTACCGTCTCGCGAAAGACATTGCCATGAAAATCGAAGCGGAACTGCAGTACCCAGGCGAAGTGAAGGTCACGCTCATCCGCGAAACGCGCGTCACCGAGTACGCCCGCTAATCCTCGGCTATGGCGCAGACGATCCTCATCTTTGGGGACATCATGGGAAAAATTGGTCGGGAGGGACTCAAACGAGTCCTTCCCGATTTGCGTTCAAACTATTCGCCGTCGCTTGTGATCGCGAACGCCGAGAATCTCGCGCATGGCGCCGGGATCACGGTGAAGACGATCGAAGAAATGCGCGACGCGGGGGTGGACCTGTTCACCTCTGGCAACCATGTGTACGACAACAACGACGGGATGAAGGTGTTTGCCGACAAAAAGCTGTCGCAGATCGTGCTCCGGCCGGAAAACTATCCGCCCGGCTCCCCGGGTCGCGGCTGGACCGTCATCGAAAAGGACGGACTGAAAGTGCTTGTTCTGAACCTCATGGGCCGTGTGTTTTTTAAGCAGAGCTACGACGACCCGTTCCGCGCGGCGGACCGCATCCTTGCCGAGAACCCGGGCCTCATCACGCTTGTCGATCTCCACGCGGAGGCAACGTCCGAAAAGAACACGTTCGCTTTGTATCTCGACGGGCGCGCGACCGCGGTCTGGGGGACGCACACGCATGTGCCCACCGCGGACGAGCGCCTGCTTCCGAGCGGCACTGCATACGCGACCGACGTCGGGATGACCGGCGGGATGAATGGGTCGATCGGCGTACATTGGCGCCCGGTGCTCGAAATGTTCCTGACCCAGCGCGGGATGGCGTTCGAGCCGATTGAACGGGGGATGTGCGAAGTGAACGCCCTTGTCGTGACGGTCGAGAACGGCAAGGCGACCGGAATTGAGCGGGTCCGTAGAATTGTGGAAATCGACTAGACACGTTCCTGGAATTCCGCTACACTGCGATAGAAATCCACAAGTAACCCCTCATCTATGAACAAAGCCGAACTTGCGACAAAGCTTTCAGAAAAAATCAGCCTCTCGAAAAAGCAGGGCGAAGACATCGTCGCCGCGTTCGAGGAAATCGTCACCGGGGCGCTCGTCGCCGGCCAGGAGGTGACCATCGCCGGATTCGGCACGTTCTCCGCCCGCGTCAGAGCCGGGCGCATGGGGGTCAACCCGCAGAAACCGACGGAAAAGATCCAGATCCCAGCCGTCACCGTCCCGAAGTTCAAGGCCGGAAAAGCGCTCAAGGATGCGCTGAAAGCCAAGGGAGCCTCGGCACCGACCCCTCCCCCGGCGGCGGTCTAGCTCAAAGAGAAAACCGGTCGTCAGTCTGACGGCCGGTTTTTAGTTGCGCCGAGGACGCAAAAGCCAGAGAAGGAGCGCGCCAGAGGCGAGCAAGGCGCCGACCACGAGCCAGACCCCGCGAATCGTCTCGACGGTGTTCGGCTGACCGGCGATCGAGAACCCGACGACGAGGGGGACCAGCGCGAAGCCGATCTTGCCGATGAAAGACTGGAGCGAGCCGAAAGTGGCTCGGTAGTGGCTCTCGACGCGGTGCTGCGTGAACGCATCCGCGAGCGGACGGAACATGCCGCGGCCGATCTCGTGAAGCGTCACGGCAGAGAGGGCGAGTCCGAGACCCACTGAGCAACCGGTCAGGAGCAACCCGAGTCCGGCGAACACGAGCGCGGCGGCGACCCAGTGCGGTTCGCTTCCCTCCCGGATCGACACGCGGCGGATCAGCATCCCGGTCGGGACGAGCGCGAGGTACATGAGCGTCCAGACGCCGGACAGACCGACCTTGCCGACCGCGGGCTCGAAGAACGGGGTCCAGTAGTGGTTGAACACGACGACACTCCCGAACAGGACGCCTGCCATGACGACCCACTGCAGGTCGCGGCTGCGGCGCAGGAGCGCGATACTTTCCTGGAACGCCTCGATCTCGGTGACACGCCGGTGCGGTTCGCCGTGACCGTTCATGAACGTGCGGGCGAACAGGAACGCGAGCGCGGCGAAGACGCCGGAGAGCAGGAACACGAGCCGCGGGATCGCGAGACTCACGAGCGCGCCGACGAGTCCGCCGAGCACCATCGCGAGCGCGTCGAGGAGCGCCTCGGTCGCGAACACGCGGCGTTTCTCGTGCGCGCGCCCCTCGCGCGCGAGCGCGTCCGTGACCCACGCCTGGTCCGCCCCGGACAGGAACGCCTGCCCGACCGCCTCGACCGCCTCGGCGAGCAGCGCACCCCACCCGTTGTGTGCGAATGCGTACGTCGCGAGCCCGAGCCCGACGAAGATCGCCCCGAGCTTGAGCGACCACGCTCGGCCTTTGCCGTCGGCAATGAGCCCGGTCGGAATCTCGGCGACGATAATCGTCCCCCAGAACACGACGTTCACGAGCGCCACCTGCCCGAGCGAGAGCCCGATCGAAAGCAGGAACGGCACATACGAGGTCGTCGTGAACCCCAAGCTCAGCGCGAGCAGGAAGGAGAAGAGGTAGTAGGTGTTGTCCGCACGAAGACGCATAGCAGCCCCCTTGAAACGAAACAACCCGGGAGTTCCCGGGTTGTCTTGAAGCTGATGCGAGTTATCTCATCAGAACCAAGCTACCCGAGAACGCAAAATCGCCGCGGCAATCGGAGCCGAGAACGAACGCGATCTTCGTCGGGTAATGCAGTTGGTTCATACTGATTTGACGCTACCAAAGGACGGGTCTCTTGTCAATTCTCTGCCGGGGTGTACGGTGAATTCAGACCCGCTGACACTACCGTCGGCGGCGAGGCGAGGTGGCCCGTGCTGCTTGCTCCCGGCTCGATGCCGTTCGAGATGGGCCTGCTGCTCGCGGCCCACTTCCTCGGAGATTTCGCCTTCCAGTCCGCCTGGATGGCTGCCGAAAAAACGAAGTCAAACGAGGTGCTCGTCTATCACGTGTGCACCTACTCCGCGCCGTTCTTCGCGCTTGCCGCCGTCCCCGGCATGCACATCACGCTCGAGGGGTTTCTCCTGAACGCGATCGCGCACGCCGCGATCGACTACTGCAAGGGCCACGAGATCGTCGTGAAAACGATCTGGCAGGACCAACTGCTTCATCTCGCTACCATCCTCACGCTCTTCGCCATCGGATGGCTGTGAGTCCCGTTCCTCCGTCGAGCTTGCTCGGCGGATTTTCTCTTACAAAAAACCCTCCTTCGCTCTGGCGAGCTTCGGAAGGGCAGGCCCGCGCTACGCAGCGGCGGGGACGGGAGACGGATCCGGGCGGCGGGCGATGATGAGGCCGCCGGCGATAATGAACAGCGTGCCGAACACCGACCAGAGCGAGAACGGTTCGCGAAACCACAGGCTCCCGATCGCCCAGGCGAAGATGAGCTCCGCGT
>CAZOPY010000110.1:0-3601 GCA_964581945.1 uncultured Gammaproteobacteria bacterium
CATCATCTACGACAAACTCGACATCCTGCACGAGGTCGGCCTCGGCTACATCAAGCTTGGTCAAAGCGCGACCACCCTCTCCGCCGGAGAAGCGCAGCGCGTGAAGCTCGCGACCGAGCTGTCGCGTCGCGCCACGGGCCGCACTCTCTATATTCTCGACGAACCAACGACCGGTCTGCACTTCGAGGACACCAAGCGCCTGCTCGGCGTTCTGAACATGCTGGTCGACAAAGGGAACACCGTGCTCATCATCGAACACAACATGGATGTGATCAAAGGGGCGGACTGGGTCGTGGACATGGGTCCGGAGGGCGGAGCCAAAGGCGGTTACGTTGTTGCCGAAGGGACGCCCAAAGACATCATGAAGGTAAAGACCTCCCACACCGGTGATTACTTGAAACGCCACGAAAGCGGAAAGGCCTAGCGCTCAAACGCCCCACCCGGGGCGTTTTGTGTTGAACAAAAAACCCTGCCATGTCGCGCTGAGCGCGACGGGGCAGGGGAAGGTCAGGTATCGTTGCGCGTGCGGGCGATCGCGACCAGCGCGCGGGCGCGGGCGGGTGCGTCGCCGACGTTGTAGGCTCCGCTCTCGAGGTGGAACAGGGTGCCGCCTTCGTATCCCATGAATCCGTGTGCGCGCAGGCGCTCTTCGATGAGCGCGACGAGCGGGTTCGTCCCGGTTTCCTCGACGCTCCGCCACGCGTCGAGCGACGCCAGGCGCAGCAGCTCGTGCATCTTCTGGCGATCCTGCCGCTCGATCGTCACCAGGTGCATCAGCAGGTTCTCGATCCCGGCGAAGAGGCCGTAGGTCCTCAGGTTGCGCTCGATCACCTTCTCCTTCACGACCAGTCCCTTGATCACGCGCGTGGCGCGGGTCAGGACCTCGTCCACGAGCAGGAAGGCGGTCGGCAGGATGAGACGGCGGCTGGCGGACTCGTCGAGCGTGCGCTCGAGGCCGGCGAAGGCGCCGTTCGTCCAGGCGACCTGCGTGAGCGCGGGGACGACGCGGGCGAGCGAGTCGAGGTTCTCGGAGTTGATCGGGTTCCTCTTCCACGGCATCGCCGTGGAGCCGACCTGCTCCGCCTTGAACGGTTCGGACACTTCGTTGAACGGCGTCGACTGCAGCAGGCGAATGTCGAACCCGAACTTGTGCAGCGTCATCGCGAGGCCGGCGAGCGCGTTCAGGACCACGAGGTCCACCTTGCGCGGGTAGGTCTGGCCCGTCACCGTGAACGGATCCGGCAAGTCGAGCTCGAGCGCTTCGAGCGCGTCCCGTTCGAGCCGCGCGGCGGCGCCGTCGGCGGGAAGGAGCTTGGTGTAGCTCGCGCGCGTGCCGGTCGCGCCGGTGAGCCCCTTCGGTCGCACGCACGCGAGCGCAGCCCGCAGCTGCTCGCGGTCGAGCAGCAGATCCTGCAGGTACGTCGCGAGCCGGAACCCGACCGTGGTCGCGGTACCGGACTGGAGGTGGGTGTACCCGACGGTGACCAGGTCCGCGTAGCGCTCCACCTGATCGGCGAACAGGTCGATCAACGCTTCGAGCGACGCGAGCACGAGCTCGAGCGACTGGCGCAGCAGGATCACGTCGAGGTTCGAGCTGTTGTCTTCGCTCGTCATCCCGAGGTGAATCTTGCCGCCGCCGACCGTCGCGACCGACTGGAAGGTGAGGATCGACGCCATGATGTCGTGCCGGATCTCGTCTTCTTTCGCGAGGATGGCCCCGATGTCGATGTCGCCTTCGTGCGCCACGAGATCCGCGAGCTCTTCCGCGCTCACGAGCCCCTGGGCGTGCATCGCCTCGGCCACGGCGACCCAGATCCGCCGCTGCAGGTGCAGGCGCTTGTCGAGCGACCAGATCTCGCGCATCTTCTTCGAGCCGTAGCGCCAGGAGAAGACGGACAGGTAGGTCGTGTGGTCGAAGGCGGGAGCGGGCTTCTTCTCGTTCTTCACGGGTTCCATGAGGTCCTCCGGGAACAGTCCCGGGAAGGGTTGTAGCATGTCCAGGGAGAGAAGGGCAATCGGGAAATGGTCATTTTTGGGCCTATTTTGAAGAGAATTGTCCTTACTACTCTTGACAAATTGGCCAAATTCTGGTATTATTCCCACCTTAACTAACAAAGTCTGGGGATAACCCGGATGACCATTATTGGCCAACAACATCTATGACCAAGAAAATCGTCATGTCCGTTGCCGCCCTTGCGGTGGCAATCGTGCCGATGCTCACGGCCGTCCGCGCGGATTCCGGCGGACTTGAGCAAATCCAGGCCACCGAGGCTTGGAACTACACCGACCATAAGGTCGAAAAGCTTTCGTTTGAAACGAACGCGATCGGCCCGGTCTCGATCGGCGACTCGGTCGTCGTGGCGGAACCGACCGATGCGTGCGTTTCCGGAACGTGCGACCGTTATGACCTCTCCGTGCTGAAAGACGGCATGAAGATGTTCATCGGCAACGTGCCGGCGTCGACGCTCTCGGAACAGCGCTATCTGAACGCTGGGAGCACGGTCATGTATATGGATGCGTCGGACCTGAACCAGAACCACTGGAACGTGGTGACGACCGATCTCTCGACCGGAGAGGAAACGGACGCGGTGCAGGATCTGTTCTTGGATGGCGTTGAAACGATCGATGTCCAGGAAGACAACGGCATCTACTACATCAACCCGACCTTCAATTTCAACAACCATACCGGGTTCTCGAACGGGACGATCTATTCGTACGACCCGTCGACCGACCTTCTGCGCACGGTGTCTGACCACTATCAGATGAACCAGGAGCAGCTCCAGGACGTGCAGGACGGCAAGGTGCTTTCCATCATGGCCTTCTCGAGCGGCAACTCGCAGCTCTGGGTCTATGACACGAACACCGGAACGGATAACTACAGCCTGTCGGCCGTGCCTGGCACGTGGACCCCGTCGAACGAACAGATCGTCGGCGCCCACTTCCTCGCGAACGGCGACATCGAATACTTCATGGCCTACCAGCGCTATGTCTACGACGGCACGACGAGTGTCGCGCAGGGCGATTACCTGTCGTGGTACCGCTCGACGGACGACGCGCTCCAGGTCGTGAACGGCCGCATGGCCTGGCTCGACGCTTCGGACACGCTCCGCGTCTCCGATGAAAACGGCGTCGTGAACCTCGGCACCATCGGCTACCCGACCGAGTTTCGCCTGACCGATGACGCGTTGTTCTACGCGACCGGAACGGGCGTCGGGATGAAATACGACTTTGCCACGAAGACCTCGACGACCCTCCCGTTCGTTGTCACCGACACGCTCGGCGACATCCTGGTCGGCGTCGACGGCTCGAGCACGGTCATGTACCTGAACCAGGACACGGGACGCAGCTTCGAGATCGGCTCGGGTACGGACCCGGTCATCTCGGATGACTCGCATGTGTACTGGTCTGGAACGGACGGCGGGATTTACGAAGGGACGCTCACCTTGAGCGCCCTTGCTGGCGAGGCTGAACCGTTCGCGGTGCAGGTCTCCGGCAGTCCGCTCGTCTACCTCGTGGAAGGCGACACCGCCTACACGATCCCGAACGAGTCGGTCTACTTCTCGTGGTTCAACAGTTGGACCGACGTGAAGACGGTCGCCTC
>CAZOPY010000111.1:0-3505 GCA_964581945.1 uncultured Gammaproteobacteria bacterium
GGCTCGTGATGTTCCTGCAGTGGACCTTGCTGCCGATCACCTTCATGGTGTTCGGCGCCGCTCCGGCGATCGATGCGCAGACGCGCCTCATGACCGGCAATTATCTTGGATTCAACGTGACAAAGAAGATGCGATCGAAGTAAAAAACGACTTGTCCTTCGGATGTGTCAGGAGCGAGGCGACCTCGTGGACGGGAAGCCAGCGGGCTTCCGGATTGTCCGGGTCTTCGGGAGCGAGATCGGTCTCGTCCGTGCGGAACAGAAACATCGTGATCGATTTCAGCTCGCCCGTTTCTTCGCCGCCGCCCGGCGCAATGCGCGTGCGTTCGTAGGTGCCGAGCTCGCGCACGAGCGTGAGACGCGTGAGGCCGGTCTCTTCGCGGATCTCGCGCGTCGCGGCTTGAAGCGCGGTTTCGCCCGGGTCGATGTGGCCTTTCGGTAACGACCAGGAATCGCGGTTTTGATTGACTACGACCACCTGGTTTTTTTGATTGAGGACGACCCCGCCGGCGGATGTTGTGCGAATCATACGATGACGCCGCGTTTTTTCATGGCGGCGCGATAGTGTTTGAACACGAGGTGGAACGAAGAGGCGTAGCGTTTCGGATGCGTCCGCATGTCGCGTTTGAGTTCCAAGACCGGCACCCACTCGACGCTCTGTACCTCCTTTGGGTTCGGAAAAAACGGACCGGGGAAGAACGCTTCGAACACGTTCAAAAATTCATAGTTGCCGGGGAGATCGTGGTGGAAGTACTTCACGACGAATCGAACGGAAACGCGCGGAAGGGGCCGGCGAAAAAAGAGCTCTTCTCTCAGTTCCGTCCGTGCGCCGGAGACGGGCGTCTTTCCAGCAAGGACATGTCCGCCGGCGGAGTGGTTCAGTAGTCCCGGGTGCTGGTTCATCGTTGCGCTGCGCCGTTGGACGAGCAGTTCGCGGCGCGTCCGGTCCTTGAACACCAAAACAGCGGCGGTCTGATGGATGAGCCCGTTCGTGTGGCAATCCGTCCAGCTTGCGCGGCCGATCTTGCGTCCCTGTCGATCGAAAATGTCGTAGATCTCGTCCCTCATATCGGCGGTTGCCAGAGCGGGCGGTTCGAGGTTATACTCACTTCGCTATCTTACCCGTTTTTGCCCGGTATGTCCCCTCGTGTTTCCGTGAACATCGTTGCCTGGAACAGCATGGAATATATCCCGGATCTGATGCGCTCGCTCGAGGCGCAGACCTTCCGCGACTTCGCCGTGCGCGTCATCGATAACGGATCGACGGACGGCGTCGCGGATTTTTTGCGCGAGCACTATCCGCAGGTCATGGTGATCCGCAACGTGAAGAATCTCGGGTTCTCGCCGGCGCACAATCAAGGGATCCGTTACGCCATCGACAAATGGGCGCCGGAAGAGCGCGTGCATTCGTATGTGCTGCTCACGAACCCCGACATCGTCATGACCCCGACCTTTCTGGAACGCATCGTCGCGGAAGCGGATGCGCATCCGGAAGCAGGGAGCCTCGGCGGAAAATTGTTGAAGGCATTCGGCGAAAATTTGAACGATGAAGCGCTGCAAGAAACCGTGAACTCGGATCTCTTGGATTCGACCGGGCTCAAGGCGAACCGCAAGCGCGTGTTTGTCGAACGCGGGGCGGGGGAGATGGACAACGGACAGTATGACGAGCTGCGCGAGGTGCTCGGGGTTTCGGGGGCGCTTGCGTTGTACCGCGCGTCTGCGCTCGAGGACGTCAACACGACCGGCGAATATCTCGATGAAGATTTTTTCGCGTACAAAGAGGACGTGGACATTGCCTGGCGGTTGCAGGAACGCGGCTGGACCTCTCGCTACGTCCCGGAGGCGATCGCGTACCATTATCGCGGGATGTACGGCAAGGAAAAAATGGGACTGCTCGAGCTGGTCCGCAATCGTCGAAAGAAATCACTGCGCCGCAGTTACTATTCGACGCGCAACCACTGGTGCATGCTCGTCAAAAACATGAGCGTGGGCGATTGGCTGCTCAGCTGGCCGTGGGTCGTGCCGATGGAGACGGCGCGGTTCGTGTACGTGTGTTTGTTTGAACCGCGAAACGCGCGCGCGTTTGCGGTCGCGGTCGCGTGGATGCCGCGCATGTGGAAAAAGCGCGCGGCGATCATGCGTGGGCGGAAGGTGCCGGCGAGCGAACTGCGCAAATGGTTTGTATGATGGACCTGTCGATTCTGATCGTGCATTACAACACGCCGCGCCTGTTGCGTCAGACGCTTCGCGGGATCCGCCGTTCGGCGCCGCGTTTGCGTTATGAGACGATCGTCGTGGATAACAATCCGCGTTCGCGCGTGCAGGACATGGTGCGCCGCGAATTTCCCGAGGTGCGCGTGCTCGTGTCGGAACGCAATCTCGGATTCGGCGGCGGGATGAACAAGGCGATGGAAGCGGCGACCGGCCGGTATCTCGTCGTGTTCAATCCGGACATCGCCCTGTTTCCTGGAGCCATGGAGCATCTCGTCGCGTTCATGGATGCGCATCCGGACGTCGGGATCGTCGGGCCGAAATTGTTGAACCCGGATCGTTCGCTCCAGCTGTCGTGTTACCGGTTCATGGAACCGAAAACGATTCTGTATCGTCGCCTTCCCGTGCTTCGTCATTCCGCCGCGGCGAAACGGGAGATGGATCGGTATCTCATGCTCGACTGGACGCATGATCAGATGCGCGACGTCGATTATCTGCTGGGGGCCTGTCTGGTCGTCCGCCGCGAGGCTTATGAGAAGGTCGGTGGATTCGATCCGCAGTTTTTCATGTATTTCGAGGATCAGGACCTGTGCCGTCGGATGTGGCTCGGCGGTTGGAGGGTCGTCTACGACCCTGGAGCGAACATGATACACTACCATCGTCGGGAAACGGCCGAAGGGAGCTTTTGGCAGCAGCTGAAAAATCCGCTGACGCGCGTGCAGATGAAGAGCGCCCGCCTGTATTTCAAGAAGTATCGAGGTCAGGTCAACCCGCGCGAGGCGCGAGAGAACACACGTCCTTGAGCCATGCCTCATTCCACAAATTTTCTCGAGCACCTGGAGCCCGAGAAGGTACAAAAAACGCACGCCCGTAAACGATGGATCCTCATCTCTGGAGCGATCGCTCTTTGCGTCGTCGTGCTTCTGGTCGGCTGGACCGCGATCGTGGCCGGACGCGTCGTCGCGGCCGCGCTCGACGGACGGGACCATTTGCTCCAGGCGCGCGACGCGGCGACCGCGCTCGATTTCGGAAAGGCAAGCGACGAACTGACGGCCGCGTCCGACCGATTCGCGATTGCGGACGACGGACTCAAAGCGCTTTGGTATGTGAAAGCGATCCCGTGGGTTTCGACGCAGCTGAATGCGAGCGAAACGATCGTGCGCGTCGGCGGCGATCTCATTGACGTCATGAAAGATATTGTCGACCTCGGGGACGAGACGCTGCGCCTTGCCGGGGTCGTGCAGGAACAGGTCGCGGGCGTTTCTTCGGGCGTGAATACGCAGATGAGCTACAAC
>CAZOPY010000112.1:0-3491 GCA_964581945.1 uncultured Gammaproteobacteria bacterium
CCGAGTTCGCCCTCGAGCGCGATCACCTCCCCGCCGCGAAGCGTCGCTGCAAAATCCGCGGCGATTTTTTTTGTGTCTTCCGGAGAACGGGTGATCATACGAGACGCAGGTTAGGATCGGCATGCAGGGTGAGCGGGTCGACGAATTCTCCGCGGGCGGCTCGGAAATAGCCGGCGGCCGCGATCATCGCCGCGTTGTCGCCCGTGAATTCAAGCGGGGCGAAAAACGGTTTCACCTCCGGGAGCTCGGTTTTGAGACGGAAGGCGAGCTCGGTCCGCAAACGCGTGTTCGCCGACACCCCTCCGGTCAGGATCACGGACTTCGGCCGATGTGTTTGCGCGGCGCGAACGGTCTTCGCGGCGAGCACATCCACGACCGCTTCCTGAAACGACGCGCACACGTCCGCAAGCTCCTTTTCGCCGTGAATCGGTTGCGCCTTCAGGTGCACGCGCACGGCGGTCTTCAGTCCCGCAAAACTGAAATCGAAATCCGCGCTGTCCATCATCGGACGCGGAAAAGCGATCGCGCGCGCATTGCCCGCAAGCGCCGCCTTCGAAATCGACGGTCCGCCCGGATACGGAAGTCCGAGCAGCTGCGCGACCTTGTCGAACGCCTCGCCAGCCGCGTCGTCGCGCGTTTCTCCGATGCGTGTGTACACGCCATGCTCTTTCATGAGGACAAGTTCGGTGTGTCCTCCGGAGACGAGCAAGCACAGGACCGGAAGCTCCAGCGGCCGCACATCGGGCTCGGCCGGCTTTGGCGACGGAAGATATACACTGTAAACATGGCCCTCGAGATGGTTTACGGCGACGAGCGGCTTCCCCCACGCAAGTGCAAGCGTGCGCGCGGCCTCGACCCCGATGCGCAACGCCGGCACGAGGCCGGGACCGGCCGTCACCGCGATCGCGTCGATATTTTTTCCGCTTTTCGAGATGCCCGACGCTTCGAGGAGCGGAAACAGCACGTCCACATGCCGACGCGCCGCCACTTACGGCACCACCCCACCGAACGGCTGATGATCCTTAATCTGCGAGGCGACCAGATTCTGTTGCACCTCAAACGTCTGCCCGTCCGTTTTCAGAACGGCGACAGACGTTTCGTCACAGCTTGTTTCAATGGCGAGGAGGCGCATAGCTGTCACGACGCTACCACATCCATTGCCAACGCTCAATCGTCGTGTTATAAACGGCTCAAGACCCAATGCTATGACGAATGATCATCCGCTGCGTCCGCAAGTGGACAAAACCATGCTTGCCGAACGTCTGCGGTCTTTATTTTGCTTCGGCGAGCTGACGGATTTCGTCGGCGTCTACGGCGGCTACATGTGCCACAACTACCGCGTCGCGACGCCGGAAGGGCATTTTTTTCTCAAACAATATCGCAACAAGGTCAGCACGATCGTCCATGAGATCAAGTACGCGGAAGAGTATTTCGTCTCGCGCGACCTCCCCGTGATCCTGCCGATCCGCGACCGTTTCGACCGCACCGCGTTCTGGCTCGACGGACACTGGCTCTCCCTGTTCCCGTTCATCGAGGCCCGCACGCCGGCGCATGGTGACATCACCGTGGCGCTCGCCGCCGACATCGGTGCGTTGCTCGCCCGGTTCCACGAGGCCGGCCGCCGGTTTGAGGAACGCCACTTCCAGCCGATGCGCCTCTGGGACAAACGCCAGTTCATGATGGAGCTGGCCGAACTGGAGCAGGAGCTCGAACGGCGCGCGCCGCTCGCGCCGCTCGAAGAACGCATGCGCGATTTGCTTCTCAAAAAAACGCAGCTGGTCATGAATAACAAAATCGACCCGCATAAAATTCCGCTCGCCTACGACTGCCTCCTGCACGGCGATTTCATCTACCCGAACATGTTCGTGAACGACGCGAACAACATCACGCACGTCTACGACCTGGAAAAAACATGCATGGGACCGCGCTCGTATGAAATCGCGCGCAGCCTGTTCATCAACTGCTTCGATGACGGATGGGAGGAAAAAAACTACCGCCTCGGCCGCGCGTTCCTCGCCGCCTACCGCGAACGCCAGCCGATTTCGTTCGAAGAATTTTCCAAAGGGGTTCAGCTGTATCTCACGACCCTCGTCCATATGAACTGGATCGAGGCTCGCTATCTCATGTACGGAATCGACACGCAGCTCGCCCTGTACGAACGTCACGCGCGACGCGTGGAATGGGCCGCGACCAGGAGCGAAGGGTTCTGCGAACAGGTGTTCGTATAGAAAAATCCGCCCGGTGCAATGCACGCGGCCGGAGAATCGCCGTCAGCGCGGCGAAAGAGCGAACTGGATCGTCTGCCACCCGAGCCGTTCGGCCGGGAGGAGGTTCTTCCAGTCGTTGTCGACGAAGACGAACGGTCGATCGGCGCCTTCGAGCTTCGCGAGATGTTCGTACGCGGCCTGCTCAGGCTTGCGCATTCCGACCTCGCAGGAGAACACCGCGCGGTCGAACGCGGCGATCGCGCGCGCATGCCGGCGGCGCAGCCGAGAAAGGGTGACCGAATCCATGTTGGAGAAGATCACGACCCGATGGCCGCGACGCGACACCTCGCGCACGAGCGCGATGATGCTCTGGTCCGGCGCGCTCCACGTATCGACGTAGATTGACCAGAAGGTCTTTTCGGTGCAGGTGAGCGCGAGTTCGTCGCGCACCCGCTTCCAGAACGCGTCCGGGGCGATCTGTCCGGCGTTGAACTCCTGATGCAGCTCGGAACCGTGCAGGATGTGGATGATGCGGTCGATTCCGCACTCCGTGTGCCGCACGAGCTGGCGGCAGACCTGAGGGGCATCGCAGCGGGCGATGACGTTGCCGTAGTCGAGAACGATGACGGCGGTAGGTTCGGACACGGCCGCGAGCAGGTCTCGCAGCGCGGGGATATCGGCAACAGGCACGTCTACTCCATGGTGGTTGGCTCTTCCAGCCTTACGCTGTTTTCCTTCGCGCGTCAACGTCTATGAGAAAACCGGCGGTCCCGCGAGGGAGACGGCCGGCTAGTAGACCCGAACGGGGTTGTGGAGGAGGCCGACGCCGGTCTTCAAATACCAGGCGAGGTTGGTCGTGGTGTGGTTGCACACCAGCCATCCGTGCTCTTCCGCGAGCCATCCGAGGGCGACGTATTGGGCGGCCGTGTGGGCCGTCCGTTGTTTTTTCTGCGCGACCGTGAAGCGCGGATTGATCAGGCGGTAGAACGCGCTGCGGGCGGCGGCATCCGTCGCGATGTGCCCGGCGAACGCGGCGGTTTCCGTGATCCACTGATACGCTTCCTTCTCGAGGGTGAGCAGGTTCGGAACGAAATCGGTCATCGCGTCCACCTGCCAGCCGAACGGGGCGACCAGCTCGCGCGTATGCTCGATCGTCTTCATGACGCGCGCAAGGAACTCCTCGCGCGAGATGCCAGCGGCCGCGCACAGCGCCGGATCGTTCGCCTCTTGGTCCGCGACCAGGATCTGGACGCGCGCCTTCGGCATGAACGCGAGCACCGACTG
>CAZOPY010000113.1:0-3437 GCA_964581945.1 uncultured Gammaproteobacteria bacterium
TTTTCCGCAACCGAATCGCCCAAACATCGGTTGTTTTTCCACAGGATTGGGGTTGACAAAATGCTCTGATGTGATAGATTGAAACTAACGCGAGTGAGGCCTGTCCCATTGGCCTTCTCCCGGTACCCAAGATTGTCCCCAAAATCTTTTTTGTGGGACTTTTTTGTTCATTTCCCGGTAGGCCCTTGGCCTGTGGAGGTAACAGTAGCCTCGCCCGCGTTGGTACCGGGAGGTGCGGGTGCAATTCCCGTCAGGTCCACCACACCGGGACCACCCACTGCCGCGTCCCAAGACGCGGTAGTTTGGTTTCCACCGATCCGATGCGCAATCCCCCTCCGAGCATGCCAGGTTTGGGTCCCGACAAAATTTGGCGGTGTATAAAATCTTTTGCTTGCAAAAGTTTTATAGCCAAATTTTGTGGGATCCAACACCTGGCACGCGCAGGCCGGGGGCCAGTTTCTTTCCCCGGACTTTCTTTTCTGGTCAAAAGAAAGTCCGGTCGGGGGACGTCGGGGGCAGACAGCCCCCGTCCTGCGCTCGCTAGCGAGCCGCCTCCTCCAACTTCGCAATCTCAATCTTCTTCATCTGCATGAACACCGCCATCACCTTGTCGGCGTTCGGACCGGACATGAATTTTTCGAAGCCGACGGGGACGATCTGCCAGGAGACGCCGAATTGGTCCTTGAGCCAGCCGCACTGCTCGGAGGCGGGGACGGCGGACAGTTTGTTCCAGTAGTAGTCGATTTCGTCCTGGGTTTCGCAGGTCACGATGAGCGAGATCGCCTCGTTGAATTGGAACTCATGTTTTTTCGCACTGTCCATGGCAGCAAATTCCTGACCCGCGAGCTTGAAACCGGCATGGACGACCGTCCCCTCTTTGTCCGGCTCCTGGCCTTTGCCGTACCGCATGATGTTTCCGATTGAGGAGTTCTCGAAAATGGATGTGTAGAAATTCATCGCCTCTTCGGCCTTGCCACAGACGTCGCCGACGAACATGAGGGTCGGCGTGATCGGCTGGGTGATCGGGTTGTCGCCGAAGAACATGACCTGCCAAGAGACCCCGTACTTGTCCTGCACCCAGGCATAGCGCTCCGCGAACGGATAGGTGCCGAGCTCCATCAGGAACTTCCCACCCTCTGCCAGCTTCCCGACGATCGTATCAACATCCTCTTTGACGCGAATCGCGACGAGGAATGAGATCGACGGGTTGAGTTTGAACAACGGACCGGCGGAAATCATTGTGAACTCCTGCATCCAAATGTTCATCGTCACGATATCCACGTCACCGCTGGGGCTCCCGTGAATCACGTTCGTGCTCGTGATCTTCGCGCCCGGAAAAATGGACGCATAAAACTCGGCGGCCTCTTTGGCCTCTTTGTCATACCAGAGGCTGATAGAAATCTTTTGCATAGGCGTGTCGTAAGTTAATTCGTCGTAATCTCCGGGCCGATTTGGTAGCGTGTGAAAAATCCGTCTGGGATGTCGCGGACCTTTGTCGCCCAATCTGTTCCATACAGAGCGGCCGCCATGTCCGGGTTCGGGATCCCTCGAAGCGTTCCGTTTCTCGAAACCGCGTACACCTTTGGGTTGCTCAAAATCTTCACCATGAAACTTCCCGGCTTGTATGTCACAACCCCCCTGAGCGGGATGCTCGCCATTGTGTCGGTTGAGACAAAGTCCACGGTATCAAAATCTTTGTACCAGGAGAAGTAGGTCTTTTCGTCCAGAAATGCATACCGTCCGCCGTCTCTCCCGCAGTAGTACACCGTGTCGACTTCGGGGGTGCGGATCAACGTATCGGATGTGCAATTGACTGGACCCGTCGCCTCGGGGATGTCCTTGTCGACGTTGATACTCGTCGCGAGGGACAGCTCGAGCTCTGGATTGTAGCTGATCGCATCGAGAGCGGCGACGAGCGAGGGGTACGGGTCCATCACGTTGCCGTTCGGATCATACATCTCGAAATGAAGATGCGAGGCGGTCTCCTCGGCGTTCCCGCTGTCCCCGACCCAGGCGATCAACTGACCATCGGTGACGCGCGCGCCTTCCTCGATCCCCGGCGCATACGCATGCTCCGGCCCGCCGAGCCCGTCGTCCGTTCCCGGGGTGTCGTTATTGATGTGAATGAAATTGAACGAGTATCCGCTGTCGCCGCGCAGCGATAGCATGTACCCGTAACTCGGCTCATCCATCGGCGCGTAAGTGATCTGCCCCGAGTCCGGAGCAACGATCGGGGTCATCTTGTCCGCGAGGATATCAATCGCATGATGAATATGCCCGGCGCGCTCGTCGAGGTAATCATCCGTGAACGAAACCTCGCCTTGCACCGGAAAGGTGATCGGCACAATCTCGTCCGCGATAACGAAGCGCGGAACAAGGAGCGAGAAAAGGAAAAAAGAGATGATGAAACGTCTCATACCAGGTCAGTATACATCACTTTTCCACAGAAGTGGGGTTGACAAAATGGTCGGTACTTGTTAGCGTATGAATAAGACGGATGAGGCTCTGCTTCGCAGCGCTTTCTCTCGGTGTCCACCGAACGCCCCAAATTTTTGGGGCGTTTTGTGTTCAAAAATATCCCGGTCCGACCTGGGCCTGTGGAGGTAACGGCAGCCTCATTCGTCTTGACACCGAAAGGTACGGGTTCGATTCCCGTCAGGTCCATGACCGGGACCAAAAATCCCCGACTCGCGAGAGCCGGGGATTTGGTTTCTAGGATTTGAGTCCGGTCCCCTTGCGGAGCAGTACCAAGCAGATCCAGGTCAGCACAACCGCGAGAGCGAGGATCGCGGCTGCGCTCCAGGCGACCGGGGTCGAGGCGACTCCAGAGAACCCGTAGCGGAATCCGTCGATCATGTAGGCGAGCGGATTGAATCGGGCGATCGTCTGCCAGATCCCCGGGAGTTTGTCGATCGAATAGAACACGCCGCCGAGGTAGGTCAGCGGGGTCAGGACGAAGGTCGGGACGATACTGACATCGTCGAATTTTTTGGCGTACAACGCGTTCAGGAAGCCCAAGAGCGAGAACACCACGGCGGTCATGAACCCGAAGTACGCAACGGCCCAGGCGTGCACGATGACCGGCGGGGCGAAGACGAGACTGATCCCGTACACGACCGCGCCGACCACCATGGCGCGTACGACCCCTCCGGCGCAGAAGCCGGCAAGGATCACGCTCGGCGGAATCGGGGCGGTGATCATCTCATCGACGCTGCGCATGAACTTGGCGCCGAAGAACGAGCTCACCACGTTTGTGAACGCGTTTGTGAGCACCGTCATGAGGATGAGGCCCGGGACCAGGAACGCGGCGTAGCTCATCCCAGACACTTCGCCGATGCGGGAACCGAGCAGGCGGCCGAAGATGATGAAGTACAAGCTCTGCGTGATGACGGGCGGTAGCACCGTTTGCGTCCAAATCCGGAACACGCGGATCATTT
>CAZOPY010000114.1:0-3424 GCA_964581945.1 uncultured Gammaproteobacteria bacterium
AAGCGGCGCGACCGCGGGCACGTTCGTGGCGGCGCTGACCTGCGCGTCGTTTGTCATCCGGCGTCCGAACCGAATGTAATACACCCCGTACGCAAACACCGCGCTTAACACGAACACCACTCCGAGCGTGCCGAGGATCGGCCCGAGTCGACGCCGTCTGCGTTTTCGGAAGCTTGAGTAGTATTCCATACGATCACGCCGCCTTCACGGCGTCGGCAACCACGCGCGAGACGCCCGGTTCCAAAATAGACGGAAGAATTTTTTCAGCCGACGGTTCTGCAACCAGCGCGGCGAGCGCGCGTGCGGCCGCGAGACGCATCGCGTTCGTAAACTGCGGTTTGCGTCCTTCAAGAACGCCGAGAAACATCCCCGGAAACGCGAGGACGTTGTTCACCTGGTTCGGAAAATCGGACCGCCCGGTCGCCACCACGGCGGCGCCGGCCGCGCGGGCGATGTCCGGCATGATCTCGGGGATCGGATTCGCCATGGCGAACACGATCGCGTTTGCGTTCATCGTCTTCACCATGTCCGGCGTGACCAGTCCCGGGCGACTGACGCCGATGAACACGTCGGCGTCGACGAGCGCGTCCGCGAGCGTGCCGGTCTTGCCTTCCGGATTGATCCTTCCGGCGAGTTCGGTCTTGAACGCATTCATGTCCGCGCGTCCGACCGCGATGATCCCTTTCGAATCCACCATCGTGACGTGCGCGGCGCCGGCGTCGAGCAGGAGCCGCACCGACGCGATCCCGGCCGCGCCCGCGCCCGAAACCACGATCTTGGCGGTGTCCAACGTTTTGCCCGCGACCGTGAGTGCGTTCAAAAGTCCCGCGAGAATCACCACGGCCGTCCCGTGCTGATCGTCATGCATGACCGGCAGCGCCAGTTCCTTCATGAGCCGATCTTCCACCTCGAAACAGGCGGGCGCGGCGATATCTTCCAGATGAATGGCGCCGAACCCCGGCGCGATCCGCTTCACGGTCTCGATGATCTCGTCCGGCACCTGGGTCGCGAGACAGATCGGAAACGCGTCCAGGCCCGCGAACTGTTTGAACAGGATCGCCTTCCCTTCCATGACCGGCATCGCGGCTTCCGGCCCGATGTTGCCAAGTCCGAGCACGGACGAGCCGTCCGTCACCACCGCGATCATGTGCGATTTGATCGTGAGCTCGTAGGCAAGCGATTTGTCCTTCGCAATCGCCTCGCTCGGAGCCGCGACCCCAGGCGTATACGCGATCGACAGATCCTCGCGCGTCAGAAGTGGCACGGTCGGCGTCACTTCAAGCTTCCCGCGTTTGGCGCGGTGCACCTTCATGGATTCTTCCCCGTAATTCATAGTTCATCAACGTTTCTTAAAAACCCTCCGGCTCTCTTCGGCGTCGACAGCGTTTCCCCCATCTCATCGAGCACGATCGTCGGTTCATCATCGAAACTCGGCGCCTGGAATCGAGCACTCACGGCTGCCCGGAGTCGGACCTCTTCGCAGATGTTCGGCGGCAGTTCCTGCAAAAAGAGCGAAGGCTGGCCGATCATTAGCGTATCAAACCCGCTCGTGATCGGATAGGTCAGAAACAGATGCTTGCGTGCCCGGGTCGCGGCCACGTAAAACAGCCGCCGTTCCTCTTCGATCCCGCCCTCTTCTTCCCGCGCGCGCGGATTCGGAAACGATTGGTCCGTAAGCCCCATGACAAACACGGCATCCCACTCAAGCCCCTTGGCCTGATGGATCGTCGAGAGCACGGCGCGCTCCTCGTCGGACGACGCCTTCTGCCGCATCGCGCCGTAATTTTCCGTGAGCGAAATCTCGTCGAGGAAACTTTTGAGATCTTTCGCCGATTCCGCGAACAGAGCGAATTGCTCTAAATCTTCCAGTCGATCCATGAAGTCCGGATACTCGGCCTCGAGGTAATCGCGGTAGCCGGTCGCGACCACGGCGCGGATCATTTCGGACGGCTCGGTCGCACTCTCGTTCATAGAGACGAGCGTTTTCGCGCACCCCTTCCATCCCTCGTTGGCGCGGCCGGTGAGCGTCATCTCGCCGTCGAACAGCGCCTCGAGCGTTTCGAATGCCTTTACCTGATCGATCACCTTCCCCGCGGTTGCCAGCCCGATCCCCGGCTGCAGCGACAGCACGCGGATCCAGGCCATTTCGTCTTTCACGTTCGCGATAAGGCGCAGATGCGCGACCACGTCCTTGATGTGCGCGCGTTCGAAAAATTTCATCCCGCCGCGATACTCATATGGGATGTCCCGCCGCATCAGTTCGAACTCGAGCGCCTGCGAGAGAAACGCCGCGCGAAACAGGACTGCCATGTCCCGAAGCGGCACCCCTTCTTCGCGCAGCTCTAACATTTGCTCGGCAATGTACTGCGCTTCCTGCTGCGCGTTGGCGGCCGGAACGAGATTCGGTTTCTCGAGATTTTCGCGCACGGCACGCAGCTCCTTCTGGAACTGGGATTTGTTCTGCCGAATGACCGCGTTGGCAAGTCCCAGGATTTGAGGGGTCGAGCGATAGTTCGTCGTCAGCCGAAACACCTTTGCCGATTGGTGGGCATCCGGAAAATTCAAGATGTTGCGGATCTCGGCCGCGCGAAATGAATAGATACTCTGCGCGTCATCGCCGACCACCAGAAGATTGTTGTGTACCGACGCCAGCGCGTGGACGATTTCCGCTTGAATCACATTCGTGTCCTGATATTCGTCGACAAGAATGTACCGAAACTGCGTGGCGAGCCGATCGCGGATGTCCGGACGCGTGGCGACGAGATCGCGCAAAAGCAATAACAGATCGTCAAAGTCCATGACGTCCGCCGCGCGTTTGCGCGATGCGTACAGATCCGCGATGCGTTGGATCGACGGGATGAGCTCGATAAAGTTTGGGTGCTTGCGTTCGACGACGTCTTCGATCGGCCGCGAGGCGTTGCGCGCGTAGCTGATGACGGACTTCAGGTTCGCCGGCGATGGAAACCGCCGTTCTTTGGCGTCCACCCCGCACTCCTTCACGCACATTTTGATGAGATCCTTCGCGTCCTCCTCGTCCAGAATGTTGAAGTTCGAGGTGTAGCCGACCGCGGGCGCGTATTGCCGCAGGATTCGGTTGGCAATCGAGTGAAACGTCCCGCCCCACAGACCGCTCGTGCGCGGGCCGAGCAGCGATTCGACGCGATTGAGCATTTCCCGCGCCGCCTTGTTGGTGAACGTGACAAGGAGAATATTCTCGGGTGCCACGCCGTTCTCGATCAGATACGCGACGCGGTAGGTGATGGTCCGCGTCTTCCCCGATCCGGCGCCCGCCAACACCAAACACGGCCCGTCGCCGTTCAAGACCACTTCGAGCTGCTCCGGGTTCAATTCTTTGCGATAATCGATCGTGCAGCGGGCCGGATCGAACGTCGGTATCTCTCGTTACGGATCGTGCTCGGGCGCA
>CAZOPY010000115.1:0-3375 GCA_964581945.1 uncultured Gammaproteobacteria bacterium
GGCTTCTTCGAATCGAGGCCCAACAGGGCCAGAAGGAACAGCATGGCGATTCTCTCCAGAAACAGGTTGACACGACATGAGGTCGCCAAACCTCATGGCCGGCGAATATACCGGACCGGACGAAGACTGTCAACTCCCGAACAACGCACCAGGATCGTGTATACTAGACCTGTTATGTCCTCTGTTTTTATAGAAAACGAATGGTCACAGCTCGAAGAAGTCGTCGTCGGCATTCCCGGCGAGCTGTTTGTCGGCCCGGCGAGTTCGATCGACCTGGATCGAGCGGTCCGATGGCAGTTGCGATTGATCAATCGGCTTCTTGCCCCGTTCGAATCCTGGCGCATGCCTGGTTTCACCGTGCGTCGGTACGAGCGGGAACTGTCCGGATTTGTCGCCGCACTTCAGGCGCGCGACATTCGGGTTGTGCGTCCGGATACCGTTCGCTCCGAGCCGGAAGACGCGCCGCAGCTGTACCCCCGCGATCAGCTCGCGGTCATCGGCGATACCGTGATTCGCTGTCGCGTGGTGTACGGCGAGCGTCAGAAGCACGGACTCGATCGATTGTGCAGTGAGCTGCGCGGCTCGGGCGTGCGCGTGCTCGAGGTTCCTCGTTCCGGAAACGCTGTCCTCCAAGGGGGCGACATCGCGGTCGACCTGCCCCGCGTCTACGTCGGACTTGGAAAGCACGCGACGAACAAAGAAGGGATCGACTGGCTGGCCGAACAATTTCCCGATCTGGACATCATCCCCGTCCCGATCGTCTCCGGAACTGTGCTGCATCTTGATACCGCGCTGACCGTGATCGGACCGAAACTAGGGATCATCCATCGCCCATCGCTCGGCAAACTCCCCGCCCCGCTCGCTTCGTATGAGTGGATCGAGGTAGACGACACGACCCAGCGCCAACTCGGGACGAATGTTCTTCAGCTCGGACCAAAAACGATCGTGATTCAAAAACGCCATCGTGCATTGCACGAGGCGCTGGCGAAAAAAGGGTTCGAGGTGATCGCGCTTCCGTTCTGGTGGCACGCGAGCGCGTCCGAAGGCGCGTTCCACTGCGCGACCGCGCCGCTCGTCCGCGCGCGTCAAAGTCCGGCGAACAGGCGCGCGTAGATCGAGAAACAATCTTGGCCGACGAACGCGCTGCAGGTCGAGAAGGTCGGCTCGGTGATGATCCAGAAGATGTCGTACCCGAAAAACGACAGGATGATCAGAAACAGCAGGATCGTCGGGCCGTACTGCGCGACGAATGCGCGCAAACCGGCCCAGCGCGGGTCCGCGAACAGCGCGAAAAAAAGTTTCGAACCGTCGAGCGGATGAACCGGAATCAGGTTGAAAAACAGGAGCGCGAGATCGATGAAGACGAGCAGAAACAGAAACGCACCCAACAGCGTTGTTCCGTCCGGCATCAGTCGCAGCCCGATCGAAGCGATAAGCGCGATCACGAGGTTCGCTCCTGGACCGGCAAGGCCGACCGCGACCGACCCCCAGCGCGGGTCGCTCAAACGCATCGGGTTGTACGGCACGGGTTTCGCCCAGCCGAACCCGATGAGCAGCATGGCGATGAATCCGACCGGATCGATGTGCGCGAGCGGATTGAGCGTGAGCCGTCCGGCGCGCTCCGCCGTGTCGTCGCCGAGCCATCCGGCGACGAGCGCGTGGGAAAATTCGTGGACCGTAAGTGCGATCAAAATCGCCGCGAGCCAGGCGATGGCCAAGGCCGGCGCTACCGCAAGAAACGAGAGAAACATAGCCTCTTCATGATAGCGGACTTGCCAGGTTTGGTCGACCGTGATAGATTCTGGCCACTTGTTACTCACTCCATCTATGAGCCAATTCTGCCAATCCTGCGGCCGCGGCGCGCTTTCCATCAATTTGCGCAGCAAGGCCGAAAACACCGTGAAATCCCGCCAGAAGGTGAACCTGCAGAGCCGCCGCGTCGACGGAGCGAAGGTCAAACTCTGCACGCGCTGCCTGAAGACCATGGCGCACAAGCCGCAAGCGGTGAAGATCTCGACGCGCGAAGTGCGTCTTCCGGAACGCCGCACCAAACAGACCGCGTAACCGAAAACCGCCGCAAGGCGGTTTTATGGTATACTGAAGAAGATTTCACTCTTCTTTTTTGTTCCTATGAGGTACGCACGATCTTGGTCCGCGCTTCTTACGACGGTCGCGGTTCTCGGAAGTTTGTTCGCTCCCTTTACGGCATCCGCCGCAGAAATCGGCGGCTACATCGACGGGATCGATACGTCGAATTCGCTCGTCTCGAACTCGGTGTTCGGCTGGGCGTATGATCCGCGCAATCCGGATGCGGCGGTGTATGTGGAAGTCGACGTCGACGGCGTCCTGGCCGGAACGGTCGTCCCGTCGTTGTATCGCGCGGACGTGGCGGCCGCGTTTGGGATCAGCTCGTACCACGGATTCCGCTTCCCCTTGCCGAACGCCTACTTCGACGGGATCAAGCACACCGTCACCGCCTACTCCGTGAACAGCTCGACCGGCGGCAAAACAGCGCTCGGCGGGTCGCCGTTCAGCTTCACCCGATTCGACCCGGGTGTGACCGGCTACATCGATCGCGTCACGCTCGAGACCCCGCAGCTGCCGACCACCTACGTGCACGGCTGGGCGTTCGACAACGCGGACCATGGGCGCAGCGTCCCGATCGTCGCGTTCGTCGGCGATTACACGGGCACGATGATCGGCGCCGGACTCGCGAACGTCGCGCGCACGGACGTGAACACGGCATACGGCGTCGGCGACTATCACGGCTTCACCGTTCCGATCGACGTCAGCGCCTACAGCTCCGGCACCGTGCTCTCGATTTCCGTCTACGCCATCGACCGCTCGCTCGGAGAGCTCAAGTTCATCGGCACGATCGCGTACGCCATTCCGTAACCAATCGAAAACACGAGGGATCCCCTCGTGTTTTTTGTTCTAGTCTTTTCGTTCGATCTGCGCGCCGAGACCTGACAGTTTTTCCTGAAGTCGCTCGTACCCACGATCGAGGTGCTCGATCCCGGTGAGCGTTGACTCGCCGTCTGCGACCAGCGCCGCGATGACGAAGGCGAGGCCGGCGCGAATGTCCGGGACCACGATCTGGGCGGCCGTCAGTTTTTTCGGACCGTTGATAACCGCCGAATGTTTGTAGTTGCCGCCCTTGAACCGACACGGGAGTTCGCCCAGACAGTTCGAGAACAACGTGATGTCCGCGCCCATGTCAACGAGCGTTTTCGTGTAGCCGAATCGTTCCTCGTACACGGTTTCGTGCACCACACTCGTCCCTTGCGCCTGCGTGAGCACGACCGTGAACGCCTGTTGCCAGTCCGTACGGAATCCCGGCCAGGTATCGGTTTCGATTTCGATTCCCTTGAATCC
>CAZOPY010000116.1:0-3324 GCA_964581945.1 uncultured Gammaproteobacteria bacterium
CGGCGTCCTCGACGATGAAGCCCTCGCGGCCCGGGACGTGGTAGATGCCGGCCACAGGCCCGATGTCGCCATCGCAGAACCCGTTCACGAAATCGAGACCCTCGGCAGAGATACGATTCATTGCTTCCTCCGGAAACGTGGAAAGGGTGATTCGCGCAACCGATACAAAAGCGCCCATGTTTAAGAAGAGAAAAGCTCTATTCCCAAACAGGGGCGCTCGTGGGCGGAACTGGGGTCTCTCACCTCCCAGAACCGCTCGAAAATTGTGGCCGCTTTTCTTCTCTTCGCCAGAAGAAAATTGGCTTATTTCTGATCAATTTTTGATGGGTACACTATACCACTTTTTGACCGTTTTGTCAAGGCTGAAATCGACTACGAAACCTCCCCGAATTCCACTGGATATCCTGCCTCCATCCAGCCCATAATTCCGCCGGAAAGGCAGGAAACATTCGTATAGCCGAGACCCTCAAGCTTGCCGCAGGTGGCCCCGGCTTCCCCATCCCCATCGCCGCCGTAGACGATGATCCAGGTGTTCTTGTCGGCGATCACCTGCCCGGCGTTTTCCGGCGTTTGCTCGACCGGCGGAAGATTTAACGCGTTGGGAATGTGCTTTTCGTGGTAGGCGTCCTCCTCGCGGATGTCGACCAGGGTGAAAGCGGCGCCGTCCCCCATGGCCACTTTGAGTTCTTTGGCACTGATGTTTTTCATAGGACCGATGGGACCTATAAGACTTATAATAAACCTTTGGATTGCATGGCTGCCTGGATCCGCTCGAGCGCGACCACAAAGGCGGCCTGGCGGAAGTCGCAGCCGAGGGATTGCTTCTTGTCCCAGACGGCCCCGAGGGCGGCTTTCATGGTGGCGCGGAGTTTCTGCTCGACGTCGTTCTCGCTCCAGGTCTCACCCTTCATGTTCTGCTCCCACTCGAAGCAGCTGACGGTGACCCCGCCGGCGTTTGCCAGAATGTCCGGGATCACAGGCGTTCCCTTCTTCGCGAGAATGTCGTCGGCCTCGGGAGTGGTCGGCCCGTTCGCGAGCTCGATGATCGCCTTCGCGCGGATGCGAGGGGCGTTCTCGGCGGTGATCTGGTTTTCGAGCGCAGCAGGAACGAGGACGCCGCATTCGATTTCGAGCAGGTCGGCGTTCGAAATGTCGCGCGCTCCCGGAAACCCGGCGACCTGACCGGTCTCTTTTTTGTGGACGAGCAGCGCTTTGATGTCGAGCCCGGCTTCCGAGTGCACGCCGCCCTTCGAGTCGGACACAGCCACGACCTTGTATCCATGGCGATGAAATAGCTCGGCCATGCGCTCGCCGGCGTTTCCGAACCCCTGCACCGCGACGGTCGCAGTTTCCTGATCCATCCCGAGACGCTGATGGAGCTCCTCGAAAATAAAGTATCCGCCGTCTCCTGTGGCCGTTCCGCGACCGAGACTTCCTCCGGCCGGAATCGTCTTCCCTGTCACGACCCCTTTGGCTTTCGGATGATGCGTGACCTTCGCGAACTCATCGGCGATCCAATCCATCTCGCGCGGAGTCGTTCCGACGTCCGGTGCCGGCACATCCTTCTCCGGACCGATCAGATCCGCCATCCCGCGCGCCCACCCGCGCGTGAGCCGCTCGAGCTCGCCCTCGGACAGCTCTTTCGGGTTCACCTCGATCCCTCCTTTGCCTCCGCCAAGCGGAATGTTCACGACCGCGCATTTGAGCGCCATCCAGAACGCGAGCGCCTTCACCTCGTCGATGTTCGTTTCGTGGTGATAACGAATCCCGCCCTTGTACGGCCCGCGTGCGTTGTTGTGCTGGACGCGATAGCCGCGGAAAATTCGCACCTCCCCGTTGTCCATTTTCACGGGAATCGAAATCTCGGTCTGTCGGGCCGGATGGCACATGATCTGCAAAAACGCGAGATCGAACGGTTGGAGCCGGGCCGCTTTGCCGAGTTGTTCGAGCGCATTCTGAAAGGGGGGTTGCATAGGAGAAAAGTGAAGAACCGCCCTCCAAGAATAGACCCTTCGCCCCCGGGAGACAACGGCTTGTCAACGGCCCCCGGACGGTGTACAACCGGCGTTGGAGGCTCGAATGGAGACGTTCCTGCTGCGCTTCCTCGTGTACGGATTCCTCGGTCTTGGGATCGAGGTCGCCTGGAACGGGCTCCGGACGAGCCTGTTCGGTCGCATGGCGGACCCGGCGTTGCACGGTCACGCCAGCGCCTGGATGCTGTTCGTGTACGGACTCGGGTTCACGCTCGGGTTCGACGCCCTGTTCGCGGTCATCGGTGGCTGGCCGATCTGGGCGCGTGCGCTGCAGTACCCGCTCTGTTTCTGGGGCGCGGAAATCCTGATCGGTACCCCGCTCCTCTCGCGAGACATTCGACTGTGGGACTACCGCCTCGCCCACTGGACCGTGCGCGGAAAGAAGATCCCCATGCACTGGCACGGCCTCATCCGTTTCGACTACGCTCCCGCCTGGATCATCTTCGGCCTTCTCGTGGAGCTGCTGCACCGCCTCCTCGACCCGAGCCTTGCGTGCTTCTGACCCATCTCTCGCCTCGTGCGAGATTTTTTTGTACGAACAATCGAATATTGACGGTGACGCTCGGCCATGATATCGTCCGTCATCGCTCTTTCGCTCCCCGCCAACCGCGGAGTCCCAGTGAGTCGCACCCACCGCCTCGTCCTCGCGGCCCTGCTGGCAATCACCATGATCCTGTTCAGTCTGGGGACGGCGCAGCGTCCGCCGATGGAGCCGCCGGAACAGCAGGCGGTCATCAACGCGTACCGCAACGGCCTCGCCGAGCTCGCGAAGGGCAGTCCGTTGGCCGCCGAGGCTCTCGCTCGATTCGACCTGAACGCCGTCCGCGTCGTAAAGAATGCCGACGGGGGATTCGAACCGATCGATCAAAGAAACGGCGAACGCTGGTTTCTGGTGGTTGTCACAGAACAAACTCCGGACCCAGACACGAGTGCTGATCGAGCGAGCACCAACTGCGACAGCCGGGCCATCGTGCTTCGTCAGAGCACCCTGAAACCACTGGCGCTCGGCCTCATCTTCGGACACGAACTCCACCACATGGAGGACTGTCTGGATGGCAAGATGCCGATCGGCCTCGCGCCCGAGGCGCCGAGGACGGATGCGGAGGTCCTGTCCGAACGCGATGCATACCAGTTCGGGCACGACGTACTCGACCAGTGGAGCCATGGAGCATGGAGCAGGCTCGTGAGCGACAGTCAACAGAGGACGCGCGCATGGCTCACCTCCGTTGGCCAGCCGTACTCGTTCGATCTCGGCACGGTTACCGACAGCTACTGGAACGACCCGTCGTTG
>CAZOPY010000117.1:0-3307 GCA_964581945.1 uncultured Gammaproteobacteria bacterium
TCGGAACGATTTTTTTCGTTCTAACCACCAACACGAGGTTGGGCGACGTAAACACGACGTGTGGCAGCTGGCTTCCCGAGTTCGAAGCGATGACGAATTCGCCTGTCTGCGCGAGCGCATGCACGCTGCCGAGATAGTAGTCCGAGAGCACCGCCTGTTTGCGCAGCGTTGCCTGCTTCGCCGGGTCCTTTTCCTCGAGGACCGCCGCATGCAGGTTGTTCCACCCGTGCGTTCCGGATTTGAGCAGGTCGACGAATCCGATCTGCTCGAGCGTGCGCGACGAACCGTTCATGACCGACGCTCCGGCCGGAATGAGTTCGTTGATTTTTTGGAGCGCTTCGGCGCCCGTTGCAACCGTCAGCGAGTCGACCCCGCGCTCTTTCAGCGCCTGTATCGTCTGATTCACCGCTTCCGGGGACGCCAGGTGTTCGTAATCCATAGGTTATTCAACCACGACCGTCCCTTTGCCCATGGTCGGGTGGATGGTGCAGTGATAGGCGAACGTTCCGGCTGCCGCGAAGGTGTGGCTGTACGTCCCGCCCGCCGCAATCGTGCCACTGTTGAACGACCCGTCATCCGCGGTCACCGTGTGCGGAACGGAATCGTGGTTCGTCCAGGTGACGGTCGCGCCGACCTGAACCGTTGTCACGTTAGGGGCAAAGGCATAACTCGCGATCGAAACCGCGGCCGAGACCGGCTTCGGGGCCGGCGCCGGCGCGTTGACGGCCGGCGTGTTCGTGGCCGCGGTGTTGGCCGGAAGCCGCGTCGACGTGTTCGTTTCCGTGTTCGTGGAAACGTTTGCGGACGGGGAACAGCCGGCTCCGGTGAGGAGAAGGGCGACGGCGACGGCGAACGGGGCAAGTTTTTTCATAAAGAAGCGTTAGGGATGAACAAGATCGGGTCGGCGCGCATGATTCTACGGGTTCGGTTTTGTCGGCATGCTGCCACCGCCACGGCCGAGGAAAAAATAGATGATCAGACCGACCAACGGGAAGAACAGGATCAGGAGCGTCCAAAGAAGTTTGGTCATCGCGTCTTTCGAGCTTTTAAAAATTTCGACGATGGCGAGGATGTCCAGAACGAGGATGACGAGCCCGATCACGGACCCATATCGGTAGTCCATAAAAAAAGAGATGAATAGTAAACAACTGAATTATACCAAAGAAACGCGGTCTCGAAAACAGGAGGCGGAGCGTCTTGCAGTTATCCCCAACCGAGTTGTTGCCTCCCAAATGCCAGGTGTAGAATGAAATTGCTTTAAGAATTTTTCATACAACGAATATGAAGAAACTTGCATCCTTACTCGCGGCGGCGGGTGTTGTGCTCTTGGCCGGCGCGGGATGCGCCCCCACGAATAACGCCCCGATGAACACGCCGGCAAACGGCGCCTACTCCACGACGGGCCGCGCCGTGGTCGCCATCACGGACGCCGCCCCGACCATGCCGGACCTCAAATCGGTCGTCGTCACCGTCGACAAGGTCGAGATCCACAACGAAACGTCGGGCTGGACGACCCTTTCCGCGGCCGCGAAAACGTACGATCTCCTCATGCTCAAGAACGAGTCGGTCATGAAGGTGCTCGCGGACGCGACGGTGGATGCCGGAACGTACGAGCAGGTGCGCCTGGACATCAGCAAGGTCGAAGTGACCACGACGGACGGCAAAACGGCGACCGCGACGTTGCCCTCGAACGAACTGAAGATCGTCGGCAACTTCACGGTTGACGCGGGACAAACCTCGACCGCGGTTCTCGACTTCGATCTGGATAAGTCGCTCCATCTGACCGGCAACGGGGTGTATATCCTGGCTCCGGTCGTCAAATTGCAGACGACGGAACATGCCGACGTGAACGAAGGGTCGGATGAAACCGTCGAGGTGGAGGACGGCGATGTCGAAACGGAAGAAACGGTCGGGGAAGACGAAAACGGGGAGGTGAAAGAGGATTTCGAACTCCCGGAGGAACTCGACGTCGACGCCGAAGGCAATGTCAAGATTCACGAGGATTAGGATCCTCCGCAAACAGAGCCTGACCGGCTCTGTTTCGTTTTCCGTCGAAGGCTCGACAGATGGGCGGCGATGTGGTATACCTTTGTGCCTACTTAGGTTTCATGTAATCAAACGAGCATCTATGAGCTATCCGAACAAGAAAAGCGGAGGGTGGAAGGACAAGAAACCGGCGTTCGGCGGCGGGAAAAAGTTCGGTGGCGGCTACGAGGAGCGACCGACCATGCACATGGCGACCTGCGCCTCGTGCGGCAATTCCTGCGAGGTTCCGTTCAAGCCGAACGGCCGCAAGCCCGTGTTCTGCCGCGACTGTTTCCGCAAGGAAGAGGGCGCGGGTGAGAGCTTCGGCGGGGCAAAGTCGTTTGAGAAATCGTCCTACCAGAGCACCCCGCACGGCGGCAACGAGGAGGTCGTCCGCCAGCTGAAGACGCTGAACGGGAAGATGGATCAGATCCTGAACGTCATGAAACAGCTGCTCGAAGACGCGGAAGATACCGATGGCGACGAGGACGACGAAGACGAAGAAACCGACGCGTAAAGAAAAACGAGCGGATGTCCGCTCGTTTTTGGTATCTACAACTTCGCCATGGCCGCTTCGAATTCCTCGAACGTCGCCTCCGCGCCATCGAGAAGCGCGAACGGACGCGTCTGCCAGTAGGGAAGCCCGCGCATGTTTTTTCGGGTCAAGCGCTCCGCGAGGTCTCGATTTCCATCAGTCAGGGTGCCGAGAAAAAATTGCACGCCGCCTTCGAAAATCTCTTCGCCGCTTTTGATCTTTCCATCAACCGAATCAAATCGGCAGACCACGCCTTCCGGGGAGGTGAATCCGATGTCGTTCGCATGGGCGCCCTCGAGCGGCATGCCGCAGGTGATGCAGGTGATCATAATCGGAGGAAATTAATTCGAAACAGTCGGCGTCCCGCGGAAACATCCGATGGTGTACGGATACTCGCGCGTCAGAACATAATGGTACATCGAAACGGTTTTGCCGTCCCATGCGATCTCGCTCGTGATGCCATGGCATTCATCGAGGTCCGCATTCGTATATTCGCGGCCGTTTGCATCGAAGCGGCTGAAGATCCCGAACCCGTCAAGCGCGTACCCGACGAGCGCGTTGTTTTCGTCTGCGTGCGGCATGCATGGCGACGGGGTGTGGTAGTGGTAGCGTCCGCCGTGCTCGGGATGGCCCGCGCATGCGTCTTGCACCTCATGCGCGCCACCGTCGTTTCCGGCCGCGTCGAGCGCGTTGAAGATCGCCACCCCGTCGAGCGCAAACCCGATGATCCCCATCGGAACGCAGGAA
>CAZOPY010000118.1:0-3260 GCA_964581945.1 uncultured Gammaproteobacteria bacterium
TCGGGGATCGCGCGCGAGGCGCCGATGCCGCGCTTGCCGCCCTTGTACGGCTCGATGCGCTTGCCCTCGTACCAGGCGCGGAGCTCGGTGAACACCCGGCTCCCCTTGCGGAAGACGTGCTTGGTGAACGTCACGTCGATCGCGGGGGTCTTCGACTCCCAGTTGTAGTCCCACTCGGTCGCGGGCAGCGCCGGCAGGTCGTAGCTCGCGTACTTCGGCCCGGTCGCGCGAACCGCCGCGACCAACTTCGTCCGGATCTCCTCGGGCATGACCGCGAGCGGCCACGCGCGCCACGGACGGCCGCTGTCCTCCTCGTCCGGGGGGAACGCGATGACCGAGGTCTTCGACCCGGGCTGCGGCCGCCAGCGCAGCACGATCCCCCGGGTGACGACCTCGGAACCCATCGTAGACTGGGTCTCGCCGTCCCCCGTGACATACCAGGTCACGTTCCCGACGATCGGCTGGCACTCGGCCATCCGGAACTCGTCGTCGCCCAGGTCGTGGAACATCTGCTCGAACCAGTCGAGGGCGCCCACGGCACCCAGGATGAGACGCAGGTTGATCATCGGAACCTCCTCTTCGAATTTGCTGCACAGCCCGGAGAACAACCCCCGAAACTGCTCGCTGCGCCGCCCGGCCAAAGCCTTCCGGCGCACGAAACGAGCCTGTAATCTACCAGTTTTTTCGCTTATTGTCAAGCCATTCTGACATCCCCGTCGATTGGCTTGACTTTTTGGCTTATTTATGATATATTTCCCCGTCACTCTCACATTCGGAGGTGTTCATGCCTGGTGACAAGCTCTCGGCAGCGGGTGCTGCCATCGTCCGATTCTGGTCTGCCAAGGAGACCGATGACGTGAGGTCGCTCGACCTCGCCGACTACCTGGCCTGGCCCCACGTCAACTGGGGGCAGATCGGGAAGAAGGCGGTGACCGAGCTCTTGATCGCGGCCGGCCTGGCCGAGCTGGAAGCCGTGTTCGTGGTCGAGGTCGTGGAGATCATCCATGACATCGTGACCGAGAACCCGGACTGCGACATCCTGGCCAGCGTCCGCGCCTTCGTGGACGACTACAAGGGTCAGTACGACAACCGCATCCAGGCGTTCGCGCGAGCGATCGGCTGGACCGGGACGGTCGAGGTGCCGAAGTCGGCCGCGACCCCGGCTCCCGTCGTCCCCGCGCCAACCCCGGCACCTGCCGCTGCCGCCCCCGCAGCATCGACGGATCCGGTCGAGGACGCGATCGACGCGTTCGTCGCGTTCGTCGCGAAGGACGACGCCAAGGCGGACGTCGCGGATCTCGCGGCGTACGTCTCGTGTCCGACCGACAAGTTCGACGGGAAGGTCCGCAAGGATCGGCTGCGTCCGAAGCTCAAGGCCGTGCTCGCGGACGAGCCGAGGCGGTTCGCCGAGGACCTGTGGAGCTCGGTCCGCCGCAAGGTGGCCGAGGACCCCGCGTCCGACGTGATGGCCGTGGCGCACGAGTCCGCCGACTTCCAGACGGGCTGGGAGGGGCGGATCCAGACGCTCGCGAAGGCGTGCGGCTGGACGGGTGCGAAGCCCGCCGCTCCGGCAGCGACCCCCGCTCCCGCGACGGGCACTCCCGCTCCGAGCGCCACCCCGGCCCCTGCCGCGGCGCCCGCTCCCCAGGAGCCGCCCGAAGCGGATCCGTTCGCCTCGGTCCCGAGTGCGGGTGGCCCTCCGCCGACCGCACCGGCCAACTCCGCGCCCGCCGCATCGGCGAGCAACGACTCCCGTCCGGACAACAAGGGACGGGGCGATGATCGTCGGGGCAAGGGCCGCGACGGGAACCGCGAGGACCAGCCGGAAGAGGCCCAGAAGCCGCCTCCGCCGGTCATCCTCGTCGACGTCGCTTCCAAGCGGCGGCAGGAGACGGCGATCGCCATCAACGTCCCGTTCCGTGCCCAGCTGAAGGTGCTGGTCGCGAAGCTCGACGGCATGACCGCGGAAGAGGCCGAGAAGCTGCGCATCTACTACCAGAGCGCGTCCGCGAAGACGCTGTTCGGGATCAACGAGGCGGCCAAGCTCGCGCGCTTCGTCCCGCTCTGGCGGAACTTCCCGGCGGAACGCGACGCGATCCGCGAGGAGTACTGTCTCTACATGCTCGACCACTACTGAGCATGGCAACCCCCGCTTTCCGGCCTTCATGGCTGGCGAGCGGGGTTTTACATTTCGTTGATTCTCGGCTACGCTGGCCTCACTATGACGCGTACGAAAGGGATCGTGGCTGTCCTCTTTTTGATCGGCTCGGCGGCCGGGATTTTTTATTGGCAGTACACGATCCACCGCGTGCCAGCACCGAGCGCACCGTCGTCGGTCGACGCACGCATCGTCTCGGGTGGGGTCGATGCGGCCGGGATTCCGGCGATCAATGACCCAAAGTTTGAATCGGTCATTGCTGCGGATCAGTATCTGAAAAACGACGGGGAAGGGCTGTCCGTGACCATGAACGGCAAGCACCGATTTTATCCGTACCAGATTCTGGTCTGGCATCAGATCGTGAACGAAACGTTCGGCGGCAAGGCGCTCGTCGTCAGTTTCTCGCCGCTGACCTACTCGGGTCTTGTCTACGAACGTTTGCTTGGCGACAGTGCGGACGCGCTGACATTTGCCGTCTCCGGAAAGTTGCTCGACAACAACCTGCTCATGGAGGATGCGCGCACGCAATCGCTTTGGAGCCAGGCAACGGGAACGGCCGTCACCGGAACGCTTTCGGGAACGTCACTCGCGCCCTATCCGGCGGACGTCATGACCTGGCAGGCGTTCAAGGACGCGAACCCGACCGGCGAGGTGCTGTCGCGCGACACGGGCGCGACGCGCGACTACACGCGCGACCCGTATCAGGCATACGCACAATCGAAGGACATCTGGTTTCCGTTGAGCCACACGGACGATCGTTTGGCCGCGAAAACGCTCGTCTACGGCCTCGTGGTTTCCGGCGCGGCCAAAGCGTACCCGCTCAAGTCCATCGAGACCGCGAAAACGATTGCGGACACGATTGGCACGACGAACATCACGATCGCCTTCGATCCAAAACTCGAAACAGTGCGCGCGTGGGTTACGGACACAGAAGAGCCGATCCTCTCCAGAGAGTTTTATTGGTTCAGCTGGGCCGCCACGTATCCGGAGACGGATCTGTACGAGCTCCCGTGATATGACGCTTTTCGTTGTTGCCACACCCATCGGCAATCTGTCGGACGTTTCCGAGCGCGCGCTTGCGACGCTCCGTTCGGTTGATGCG
>CAZOPY010000119.1:0-3226 GCA_964581945.1 uncultured Gammaproteobacteria bacterium
CCGCTCTGGCTCCCGAGCGCGAGGACGCCAGCCACCGAGGCGATCAGGAAGATGAACTGCAAAATGTCGAGGCTGCGTTCGATCGTTTCCTGATACACGAGACCGAGGATTTCCGCGGTGGAGTCGATGTACTCGCCCAGCTGCGTCCAGAGGTCGTGGACGTAACTCGTACTCATTTCCAGTTTGCCGAATCGATACGCCTCCAGAGCGCGGAATGCTTTCGTGAGTCCCATCTCGTCGATTTCGAGTTTTCGCTCGTCCAAAAAGTAATCCATCTGCGAGAGGCGGGCCACGACGATCGACAGATCTCGGCGGTTGTCGAGAAGCCGGTCGCGGATCCGCGGCAATTCCTTCACGGTCAGAGTTCGTTCCTCGCGGAACTTTTCGATCGTCGCCCAGACCTCGCGGTGCAGATCAAGAAAGTTGGTCAGCCGCGCTTCGAATTCGCGGAAGAAGACGAGCGCGTGCACGAGTCGATCGGTGAATACGCTATGTGGTTCCTTGGAGACAATGACGATCAAGGTATTCCCGAAATAGACGCGATGACGACCGTAGCGGGTGGAAAAATGAATGGCGTCATTGAAAGAGGCGGCAAAGTGAGTCACCTCGTCTTCCGTTGCCTGCGTTGCAACGAAAATGGTCGTTCGGTTGGTGTACACCGGATCATGCACCCCGATCGCTGGCAGGCCGATACTGAACAGAAGGCCGAGAGCGGCGAGGATTCCTTCGTCGTATGTTGAATGCAGCTTAAACAGGTCGTCCGAAATGTTCGTAACATTTCGTTCCGATACCAGGAGACCGTCCTCAAAATAGGTAACGGCGTTTCCGTTCAGTTCCGCATCCACGCGATCAAACCGTCCGCCCGCAGCCAGACCGACGTATCGGACGCTTTTCGGGTCGAGACGGGCGCGCGCATCCGCGAGCGCCGCGGGATCAATGGGCAGATGCGACGTTCCGTCCGTGAGGAATCGAAAATATTCGCGCAGGTGGATGTTCGTGCGCGGAAACCAGTTGCCCGTCGTAATACGGACGATCTTCATACCCCCTTTTCGGAACGCGAGATCGGGTTACATCCCGTTCGTCTGCATCGGAATCGGTTCTGCTGGCTGCGCTTTCTTGAAAAATCGGCGAGTCACGGATTCCAGAAGATCTTTCATCTCTTCGCTCTTCAGGAGCCAGGCGATCGTGAAATACACAAGAAGTCCTGCCCCACCCGCGATTGCTCCTTGCGTAAAGACGCCGAGAAACGTATCAAGCGAGATGAGTTGTACGACGATCGGCTTCAGTCCCTGCATGACGAGTACCGCCACCAGCCCGGCCACGGCCATTTTGTAAAACGATTGCAGGATGCGCAGCTCGTCAAACGATCCGATCTTTGTGCGCAACTGGATCCAGAGGAGCGTCGCATTCACGATCGAAGAAAGCGCGAACGCCATGCCGAGTCCGACTACGCCAAGCGGCGCGGTTTCTCCCGGGAGCGTCACCCCGGTGAAGTACAGACTCCCGAGCAGGGTGATGAGTTCAGAAACGAGCCCAACCGTGAGCGGGGTCACGGTGTCATGCATCGCGTAAAACGCCCGAGCGAGCAGATAAGACAGGCACTGCGTGGCAAAACTGAGCGCGAAGAAGGCGAGCGTGTTCGCGGTCAGAATCGTCTCGGCCCACCCAAACGCGCCGGCCCCGACCGCGACGCGCACGATCTGCGCGCGCACGACCAAAAAGACGAGCATAAGCGGGATGATCAAAAACAGCACCTGCCGAATGCCGGAAGAGAGCGTTTGGATGAATTGTGGTTTTTCGCCGCGCTCGTGGTGCTCGGACAGATGCGGAAACGCGGCGATCGCGTACGAAACGCCGATGATCCCGACCGGGAAATACTGGATGTTGTAGGCGAAGTTGAAAATAGTCACGCTGCCGACGGCGAGCGACGAGGCGATGACCGTCGCGATCACAAAGTTCAGCTGCGAAACGCCGACGCCGATGAGACGCGGGCCCATCAGCCGGAAAATTTCTCGTGTGTCCTTATCGAACTCCAGCACCCACTGATGGCGGTACCCGAGTGACAACACCCCGTAGAGCTGGACAAGAAAGTGCATAAACGCGCCGAGCACGACCCCCCACGCAAGGCCGATCGGCCCGAGATGCTGGGTCAGAAACAGCGCGCCGATGATGATGCCCAGGTTGTAAAAAATCGGCGCCAGCGAATAAATCAGGAACCGCTTCATGCTTTGCAGGACGCTTCCGTACACGACCGAAGCGCCGAGAATGAATTCCGCGAGCAGCATGACGCGCGTGAACTGCGCGACCATCTCTTGTTTTGGCGCGGAAAATCCCGGGGCGATCACCGCGGCCACGGGGTCGGCGAAAATAAACAGAACGAGCGAGATCCCCGCAAACACCAGCGCCAGAATGTGCAACGAGTTGTTGGTGAGCCGCCAAGCGCCCGGCATCCCTCCGTTCCGGCTGGCGTGTTTGGTAAACAGCGGAATGAAGCTCGCCGACAGCGCGCCAACCACCAGCAGGCTGAAGATGAAGTCCGGGATTTTGAAAGCGGCGTAGTAAACGTCCAAGGTGTTCCCAGCCCCGAAGTGTCCGGCGAGGATGCGGTCGCGGATAAAACCGACGAACCGGCTGGCGAACGAAAAAAAGCCGACCAGCATGGCGGCTCCCGCGATCGACTTTGATTCTCCGTTGAGCAGTTTGAACAACATGTTAGTCCGTGTGGGCGTTCACCTCGACCCCGTCTTCCCCGTCGTCTTCCATTCGAACAACCACGCGGTGTGAGGCGGGTTTTTCCTCCGCGTGCTTCTCCTCCTCGTCCGGTTCGTCTTCATCGTTGTCCCCGAGGTCATCGTCGTTGTCCACTTTCGGTTCCTCGGCGCGACGCATGCCGCGCGGTTTCGCGCCCAGACGCGCAAACGCGATGAGTCCGATGAGCAGGAGCGCAACGAGCACGGCGATCAGTAACACGACCAGGCGATTTTCCAGGGTGAAGAACGGAATGGTGATGACGGTCTCATCCGCCGCCGTGTTGCCGTCCGGATCCGTGACGCGAATGGAAACGCGATAATCACCAAACCCGCGGAAGGTGTGTTCGACGTCGGAGCGCGTCGACGTCACTCCGTCGCCGAAATCCCATTCAACGCGATAGCCGGTCGTGTCCGGAATCTGCGCCTGGAAATGATAGGTGTTCCAACTGACCCGTTCGAACGTAAAAACGGCGTTC
>CAZOPY010000120.1:0-3209 GCA_964581945.1 uncultured Gammaproteobacteria bacterium
CGAATTCCTTGCCGACTTCTTCGAGCGTGTGGGCCACGCCGTCGGTCAGGCCGAAACGCATCTCCAGGATCTTCTGCTCGCGCGGCGAGAGGTCCTTGATGACCTCGTTGACGTAGTCGCGGAGCAGCTGGAGCGCGGCGGCGCGGTCGGGGCTGACGTTCTTGACGTCCTCGATGAAGTCCTCGAGCGTCGAGTCTTCGTCGTCTTCGCCGACCGACGTCTCAAGCGACACGGTGTCCTGCGAAATCTTGATGATGTGGCGGATCTTGTCCACGTCCTCGCTCATTTCCTGCGCGATTTCTTCCGGAAGCGGTTCGCGGCCAAGGTCCTGAATGAGACGGCGTTCCACCTGCTGGAATCGGTTGATCGTCTCGACCATGTGCACCGGAATGCGAATGGTGCGCGACTGGTCGGCGAGCGCGCGGGTGATCGCCTGGCGAATCCACCAGGTGGCGTACGTGGAAAACTTGTACCCTTTGCGGTATTCGAATTTTTTCACCGCACGGAACAGCCCGATGTTCCCTTCCTGGATGAGGTCGAGCAGCGACAGCTGTTTGCCCACGAATTTTTTCGCGATCGAAACCACGAGACGCAGGTTCGCCTCGATCAAACGACGTTCGGCCTCTTTCTCGTTCCGTTCCTTGCGTTTGGCGAGCGCCACTTCCTCTTCGGCGTTCAACAGCGGAATTTTTCCGATTTCGCGCAGGTACATCTGAATCGAATCCTGCGTGAGGTCCGTCATATCCACGCGCGTCTTGTCGCTCGTGAGCCGGATCGACTGCATGACGGTCGCATGTTCCTTGGTGCGACCGAGGATGCCCTCTTTCATTTCGACGTAGTGGATGCCGATGCGATCCAACTCGTCCAAAAACAGTTCGTACGTTTCGAGATAGTCTTCAATGTCCGGAAACGCGAACATCACCTCGTTCTCGGTCACGAATCCGCGCATCTGTCCGCGATGGACCATTTTCGCGATCGATTCCATCGACGGCGGTTTGGCCTTCACGTACTTCTGCTGCTCGTGCCGAATCGGCTTTGCCCCTTTCGCGGGAGCCTTGCCGGCTTTGCCCGGCGCTTTTTTTAAAATCTTCTGTGCCGGCTTGGCCGCCTTCGCCGGTTTCCCCTTCCCTTTCTTCAAAACTTTGGCCATAACGCAAACGCCACTTCTTCGGTATCAGCACACTCGAGGTGGCTGGGCGAAAGAAGTCGCTATCGAAGAGAATTAAACTCGTTGAGGAGCTTGGACATGCGTTCTCGATCCCCGTCCGCCTCGGCGGAGCGGATTTCGGCCTCGAGCTCTTTGCGCCGCGCGTCGCGCCGCGTCCGCCCAAGGGTCTGAATATGTTCGTTCAGTTGTTTCCGGACGTCCGCAGAGGGCAATCCGGCCGTGGTAGTTTCGCCAAGCATCGCGAGCCGCATCGCGAAGGGCAAGAGACGCTCCAGGGTGGCGTCGCTTTTGAGAATCCCGCTGATCCAGCCGAAGTAGGATGATCCGGCGTCAGGGGGAAATCGCGAGTGAGTATACCCGGGAACCAAAAAGTTGTAAAGTTCGCGCCATTCTCCCTCCGGAACGTCCGCCGGGTCGATCCCGGGAATCGCGTCCTTCTGCCACTCCGGGTGATGCAAAAACAGCGCCAGCAGCGACTCGGCGGCGAGCGTCGCGCGCGTCGGGCGTGCCGGCGGGACGCTCGGCGCCGGTTTCTCCGCGTTCGGCACGACCCGAGCAGCTGTTGTGGCCGAGCTCGCGGGCAGAGCCCGCCTCAAAATGTTCGCATCCACGCGCAGCAAATCGCCGACCGTTTGCAACCAGTGCTCGCGTTCGACCACGTTTTCGATGGTCGCAAGCTCGGGCAGAAGCAAATCGCTCGCCGCGCGTTTTTCTTCCACCTTCGAAAGGTCGCGCCCGCGCACCGCGCGATCGACAAAGTACTGCATGACCGGGATCGTCTCCCGCACGGCGCGTCGCCAAATTTCCGGATCCTTCTGCACGGCTTCGTCTGGGTCCTTCCCAGCCTCGGGCGGAATGAGCGCCACCTTGATCTCGAATCCGCGCGTGCGGGCGAGCCTGATCCCGCGCTGCGCCGCGGCGAATCCGGCCGCATCCTGGTCGAACGCAAACAGCAGCGTGTCCGTCAGGCGCTTCAACAAATCAAGTTGGCGTTCCGTGAGCGCCGTGCCGGAGCTCGCGACCACCTGCTCGACCCCCGCTTTGTGCGAGGCGATCACATCCAGGTTTCCCTCGACGATCACGACGGATTTTTCCCGTTTGATCGCCTGCTTCGCCAGGTGCAAACCGAACAACAGCTCGCCCTTGTGATAGATCGGTGTTTCGGGCGAGTTCATATATTTTGGGCCGTCCTCCGGCGTCTCGCTTTTCAGGATGCGTCCCGTAAACGCCACGACATTCCCCTGCCCGTCGCACAACGGAATCATCAGTCGGTTGCGGAATCGATCGATGAACCCCTGACCGGATTTTCTCGGTTGCACGAGGCCGGCCTGTTGCGCCTCGACGAGACGAATCTCTTTTTTCTCGAGCAAGCGCGTCAGTGTATCCCAACCGTCCGGCGCGAGGCCAAGGCGGAACTTCTCCGCGAGCTCTTTGGAAATCCCGCGCTTCGCTACGTACTCACGTGCCGCCTGCGCCGCCGGGGACTCGTTCAATAGTTTCTGGTACACGTTTGCCGCAAACTCGTTCACCTGAACCAGGCGCTGATTCTCGTTCGACTGCGCGCTCGAAAATCTCGGCACCTCGACCCCGGCCCGCTTCCCGAGCACGCGAAGCGCCTCCGGAAAATCGAGCCCCTCCATTCGCATGACAAACGAAAAACAGTCTCCCCCTTCCCCGCACCCGAAGCAATGCCAGATCTGCTTCTCTCGGGAGACGTGGAATGACGGCGACTTTTCGGAATGGAACGGACAGATCGCCTTAAAGCTCCCGCTTCCGGCCGGTTTCAGATCCAGGTACCCGCCGATGAGCTCCGCAATGTCGAGGCGCTGTTTGATTTCATCCTTCGCTTCCATAGCCCCTCTACCTTGCCCTGAATCCAACGAATGATCAAGCGGGCTCGGACTCCGGTTCGGGTTCTTTCTCGATGTATTTGTAGAAGAGGAGTTTGACGGTTTCCGTGGTCGCGAAATAGACGCCGACGATCGAGATCACGAGAAGGAATTGGCCGCGCGACGGAGAAACGAACCCGAACACGTGATGG
>CAZOPY010000121.1:0-3117 GCA_964581945.1 uncultured Gammaproteobacteria bacterium
ACACGGGCGACCAGCAGGCCTACGCCGGCGGGGTCCTTGTCGAAGAGGACGTCGCCGTTGTCGAGGACTAGCTATCAATGAAACGCGCGCTCATCTTCATCGCGATAGGCTCCTGGACCGTCGTCTCGCTTGCGCTGGCGACAGGGTTGGTGCTTGGCCAATTCAAGCCCGAGCAGGAACTGCGGCGCATGCTGGTCGCCATGTCGAACGTGACGACCGTGGATGAGTCGACCGCGGTCAGCTGGACGCGCGAGGACAAGAGTTCCGGGCGCGTGACAACCACGGTGTACACGAAAGGGCAGGTGCGCATGACTCCGCCCGGCCAGATCGACCACGGAACGCATTTCCGCGTGGTGCAGGTGAGCGAAACGAAAGAAGCGTCCGACCTTTCGGGCGAGGAGCGCAAGCTCGGCAACACAACCTATTTAACGTACGCGCCGCCGGGACCGTCTGTGCCCGGTCTTTCGTTTGCGGAAGGGGTGTGGCTGAAGCTCGAACCGGAGGACCTGCCGATCTGGGGTCCGGTCGTGCCGAGCCTCGATGTTCCGCTGTTTGATTCGAAGCTGCCGGCGAGTCCGTGGACAAACGATTCGATCGAAGTGTTGCGCCAGAACCTGGGCCGCGCGGATATTTTTTACGTGAAGCATGCGGACCTGACCGAGATCGTGGCCGGCAAGGCGACGCGCGTCTTTGACGTGACGATCGATCCGGACGCCGTGCGTGCGCTTTTGCGCGGGCTCATTCGCTTGCGCGAGGGCCGCGAACCGACCGACAGCGAGCTGCTCGAGGTGGACCGTCAAGGCGCGGCGCTTGCGAACCTCACTGTCCGGCTCTGGATCGGGACGCAGGATCATCGTCTGTATCGTTTGCAAGCGGCAGGCGCGATCGACGAACAGAACGGGAGCAGCAATCTGACGCCGGTTGATTTGCTGATGACGTTTGAAAACTACGACGCCCCGTTCACGGTCGCCGCACCGACCAACACGGTGGACCTGCGCGAGTTCGCGGCCGCACTCGGCGCGACCTTGCCGACGGCGGGAGAAGTTGCCGCGGGCACGCGCGGGACGAGCGTGCTCGGCGGCACCGACGCACATTTGCCGACCGTGCTTCCGGCGGATCAGGGCGACGCGGACGGCGACGGTCTGTCGGACCTCCTTGAGGCGTTTTACGGCTCGGATCCCAACAACCCGGACACGGACGGGGACGGCGTGAGCGATGGGGAGGAAGTGCTGCACGGAAAAAATCCGCGCGGCTCCGGATCGCTGTTCGGGTTCGGACTGCCGGAATAACCTATGAACACCTGGCGAGAAAAACCGAAGCGTCGTTGGAAGCTCGACGGGCGCTCCTCGCGACAGGAGCCGCGCGTGCGGTTTTTGTACGGCTGTTTCGTGCTGGTGGCCGCGGCGATCGCCCTGCGCCTGGTTTTTTTGCAAATCATCGATCATGGATTTTATGAAGCGCTTGCCACCGGCCAGCATGAGCTGTTCGAGCAGCTGTTCCCGGAGCGAGGCCAGATCTTCGTGCACGACGGGAAGGACGATTCGCTCGTCGCGGTCGCGACCAACGAGCAGCTCGCGTTCGTGTACGCGGACCCGCGTCATGTGAAGAATCCGGCCGAGACCGCGCAGAAACTCGGGGACATATTGGGGCTGAGCGACGAGCAGGTTTCCGCGCTTTCCGTGCGCCTGGGCGATCAGGAGGATCCGTACGAACCGATCGCGCATCGCGTGACAGACGAACAATTGGATAAGATAACGGAAGACAAACTCGATGGGATTGCGTATACGCGCGAATCCGTCCGGTTGTATCCGGAGGAAAACATGGGCGGACACATCCTTGGGTTCGTCGGATCGGACACGGACGGACATGTGACCGGTAAGTACGGGATCGAAGGGTATTTCAACGACGCCTTGACCGGCACGCCGGGATTTTCCCGCTCGGAGCGCGACATCTCGGGGCGGCTGATCGCGGTCGCGGACAGTTCGTTTGAACCTGCGGTCGACGGAGCGGACATTGTGCTCACCATCGATCGGAACATCCAGTTCGAAGCGTGCTCCAAGCTGCACGCCGCCGTGCAAACCCACGGCGCGACCGGCGGCTCGGTCGTGATCGTGGATCCGAAAACCGGACGCGTGCTCGCGATGTGCGGCGCGCCGGATTTCGATCCGAACAACTACGGGGCGGTCACGGACATCAATCAATTCAACAACCCCGCGACCTACAACGCGTACGAACCGGGGTCCGTGTTCAAAGGGATCGTCATGGGCGCCGCGATCGACGCCGGCGCCGTGACTCCGGCGACCACATTCGAGGACTCGGGGCAGGCGATGGTCGACGGGTGGCCCAAACCGATCGGCAACGCGCTCGGCAAGGCGTACGGACATGTGGACATGACGAACGTGCTCGAAGAGTCGATCAACACCGGGATGATTTTCGCCATGCGCGCGATGGGGATGGACGTGTTCGTGAAATACATGCAGGACTTCGGGTTTGGACAGGAAACGGGGATCGAACTGCGCGAGAACCCCGGGGATATTTCTTCGCTCAATCTCGGCCAGGAAATTTACGCCGCGACCGCCTCGTTCGGGCAGGGCGTCACCGCGACCCCGCTCCAGATCGCCATGGCCTACGCCGCGATCGCGAACGGCGGGGTGCTCTTGCAGCCGCACATCGTGGATGAGGTGCGCTACGCCGACGGCCGCGTCGAAAAAACCGAAACGAAACAGGTTCGACAGGTGCTGTCGGAAAAAACGTCGCAGCTGGTCGGCGCCATGCTCGTATCGGTCGTGGAAAACGGCCACGGGAAAAAGGCGGGCGTGCCCGGGTACTACATCGCCGGCAAAACCGGGACCGCGCAGGTGGCGGGACCGAACGGCGGCTATTCCGAAGACGTGACGATCGGTTCCTTCGCCGGGTTCGGACCGGTGAGCGATCCGAAGTTCGCGATGATCGTCCGCATCGACCACCCAACGGATGTTCAATGGGCCGAATCCACCGCCGCGCCGTTGTTTGGCGACATCGCGGATTATCTGCTACGGTATTTCGAGGTTCCGCCGGAGCGCTAACCTTTCTTGTATGAAAGAATTTGTTCAGAAATTGCTTGAGGCAAAGGTGAAG
>CAZOPY010000122.1:0-2937 GCA_964581945.1 uncultured Gammaproteobacteria bacterium
AAGCACCTCCGGACCGCTCGGAGACGGTTCCCCGCAGGCCGTCGGCATGGCCTATGCCGGATTGCTCGATCGTTCCCCGTGGCGCGTGTACTGCCTGATGTCGGACGGCGAACTCGAGGCCGGGATCACCTGGGAGGCCATGCTGTTCGCGGCGCGCAACAAGCTGTACAACTGCACGTTCGTGATCGACCGCAACAACATCCAGATCGACGGGACGACGGAAGAGATCATGCCGCTCGAACCGCTCGCCGACAAATTCCGCGCCTTCAATCTGAACGTCGAGATCTGCGCCGGCAATGACATCCGCGATTTCGTCACGGCGGTCGAACGCGCGCACGCGGTCACGGAAAAGCCGACGGTAATCATCGCGGAAACGATCCCCGGATACGGCGTCGATTACATGGAGTACGACTTCGAGTGGCACGGGAAACCGCCGAAAGCCGGCGAAGAGTCCATGAAAGCCATCGAGCAGCTGCGCACGCTCGGCGGGCGCATTACTAGCGAACATCAATAATATGAATAAGCGCAATCTATGGGTGGCGGTCGGAGTCCCGGCGATCTTCCTCTGCCTTGCCCTGGCCACCCTCGTCGTTCTCGGGAACAACGCCGCCGAAGAACAGGAATCCGCCCCGCCAGGTGATGTCTCGACGGGAGTAGCCGCTCCGGAGCCCAGCCGCGGGTCAAGCGGCGGATACGCCACGGGTTCGGACGCGTACTACGGCGCTCCGGAGAAGGTCGCCCCGCTTCCGACCGAACCGATCCCGCCGATCGGCAATCCGACCGCCGGCCCGACCGCCGCCGAGGTTGAACAGCGCATCATCAAAACCGGCTACCTGGATCTGACCGTCGCCAATGTCGACGAAACGGCGACCAAAATCAGCGCCTACGCCCAAGGCAAAGGCGGGTTCGTCCAGGACACCACCGTCGGCGAACGGACCGACGGAACCAAGTACGGTTCGGTTACCGTGCGCGTCCCCTCCAGCGAGTTCGAGAACGCCATGACCGAAATCAAGACCTACGCCACGGTGGTGACCACGGCCACCGTGACCGGCCAAGACGTGACGGAGCAATATGCTGATCTTCAAACGCAGCTCGCCAACGCCGAAGCGCAGAAGGCGCAGTATCTCGAGATCCTGAAGAAGGCGACGACCGTCGAAGAAATTCTGATGGTTCAGCCGTACATCGATCAGGCCACCAGCAGCATCAATACGCTCAAAGGACAGCTTCAATATCTGTCGAACGTCACCTCGTTCTCGACGATCAGCATTTCGCTCGCCGAAGAACCGACCGTGCGCGCGCCGAGCAAGGAGTTCCGCCCGATCGACGCGGCCAAGGCCGCGGTGCAGGCGCTCGTCGACACCGCGCAGGCGCTCGCGATCGTCCTCATCTGGCTCGTCGTGCTCGGCGGTCCGATCGCCATCGCGCTTTCGCTGTTGATCTGGATTGTCGTCAAACTTGGCTCGAAACTGATGCGCCGGTAACACGCGTATGACCCCTCGTCCGGGAATCAACCCGAAAATGAAATTGGTGAGGCACCTGTTCGAGCCCAAAAAACTCGCGCAGGCGCCGACCCGCGACGGCTACGGCGACGGGGTGGTTGAGGCTGGCACCGCGGACCCGAACGTCATGGTGTTGTGCGCTGATCTGTCCGAATCTACGCGCAGCCTTGGATTCAAAAAAGCATTCCCGGATCGCTTCGTGCAGTTAGGCGTTTCCGAACAATCGCTCGCGGCGATTGCGGCCGGTCTCGCGCTCGCGGGCAAGGTGCCGTTCATCGCGAGCTACGCGGGATTTTCTCCGGGCCGCAACTGGGAACAGATCCGTACGACGATCGCGCTCAATAACACGAATGTGAAAATCATGGGCGCGCATGCAGGCGTGTCTGTCGGTCCCGACGGAGCCACGCATCAGATGGTCGAGGACATTGCCATCATGCGGGTGATGCCGAACATGCGCGTGTTGGTGCCGTCTGATGCCGTGGAAACGAAAAAGGCGACGCTTGCGGTTGGAAAAACCGTCGGCCCGGCCTACATCCGTTTTGCGCGCGAGAAGTCCCCGATCTTCACGACCCCGCAAACCCCGTTCCAGATCGGCCGCGCGGAAACGTTCCGCTTCGGCAACGACGTGACGATCGTCGCGGCCGGCCCCCTGCTCTACCAGGCGCTCGTCGCCGCGGAATCGCTGGCAAAGAAAGGGATTCAGGCGCGCGTGATCGATTGCCACTCGATCAAGCCGTTGGATGCAAAGACGCTCGTGGCTGCGGCAAAAGAAACCGGCGCGATCGTCACGGTCGAGGAGGCGCAGGCGGCCGGTGGATTGGGCGGCGCGGTCGCGGAGTGCTTAGGCGCGTTCGCTCCGGTCCCGCTCGAGCGGGTCGGCATGCCGGACCGCTTCGGCGAATCCGGGGAACCGAACGATCTGCTCGAGGCGTTCGGGCTCACGGCACCCTATCTCGTCATGGCGGTCGAACGCGCGCTTGCGCGGAAAGCCGGGCGCAGCGTATCCCCGATCCCGGACTATGTGACGGCCGCCGCCAAGCGCCTGGCAAGCATGCAAAAACAGGCCATGGGCGAAGCGCTCGCTCGCGCCCCAAAAAAGTGGGGAGGCAAGAAATCCGATGCAAGCCTGAAGTCGCGACAAACCAAATAATCGTTCGCCCCGGCCATTGGCCGGGGTTTCTGTTTTTTGCTAAACTGTGGGCGTATGTTTGACATGATCACCATCGGAGATATCAAGCTCGACACGTTCGTGCAGCTTCCAACCGCATCGCTCAGCTGCCAGCTGAAGATGCCGGAGTGCCAATTGTGTCTCGCCTACGGCCAGAAGATTCCGGTGGAGATCGTCGACACCCAGATCGCCGGGTCCGCGCCAAACGTGGCGACCGGTCTCGCGCGCATGGGATTCCGCACGGCCGTGCTTTCCGTCATGGGTCCGGAC
>CAZOPY010000123.1:0-2654 GCA_964581945.1 uncultured Gammaproteobacteria bacterium
GATTCTGGCCGCCGCGGGCGCGTTTCTCTTTCGCGAGGACGACCTGGAAAAACCGTGCGGCGTGCTGTCCGGGGGCGAGCGTTCGCGCGTGCGCCTCGCGCGACTCGTGCTGAACGAGCACAGCGTGCTTCTGCTCGACGAGCCGACGAACCATCTTGATGCGGAAACGGTCGAGGCGCTTGCGACCGCGCTCAAGGAATACGAAGGGACGGTGATCGTCGTGTCGCACGCCCGTACGTTCATGAACGCACTCGTGGACCAGGTGTTCGAGGTGCGCAACGGCACGCTGCGGCATTATCCGGGAACGTATGAGGAGTACGTCGCTGACCTCTCGACCTACACCCACGAAATCACGCACGAGCCCGAACCGAGTGCGCCGAACGCGGACAAAGCCGCGCATCGTGAGCAGGCCGCGCTTGCGCGCGAGAAACGGCGGGGCCAGCAGAAGCTCGAAGCCAAGATGAAAACGCTCGAGGCCGAGAAAAGCGTGATTCTTGCGTATTATTTTGAAAACCCGACGGACTACGCTCCCGAAAAATCGACGCGACTCTCCGAGATCGCGGAAGAGCTCGAACGGCTGGAAAAAGAGTGGCTGGCGCTCGAAGTCTGATAGAATACTCGCATATGCGTCTCCCGCAACGAAAATCCGAAGCGCTCGCCCGATCCAAAGCCGTTCCCGAGGATCGCTATATCACGACCGCAAAACTCAAACGCATGCAGGAGGAACTGCAAGATCTGATCAAGCGGCAACGGCCGGCCGAAGTCGCGGAGGTGCGACGGCTCGCCGAGCTCGGGGATTTTTCGGAGAACGCCGCGTACCAGATGGCCAAGGGGAACCTTCGGCGCATCAACGGGCGCATTACGACGCTCGAGGAACGGTTGAAGGTCGCGATCCCAATCGAGGAGGGACCGAACGCCTCGGGCCGCATCCGCATCGGCTCGACCGTCACGCTCGAAACGAACGGCCGTACGCTCATGTTCGAGGTGCTCGGTTCAAGCGAAACCAACCCGTCGCGCGGACGCATTTCGTATCTGTCGCCGCTTGGCGTCGCGCTCATGGGTCATGCCGCCGGCGAGGAGGTGACGGTTCGCGCGCAGGATCGTGAAACAGCCTATCGTATCGTCTCGGTCACGTAGCGCTAGGATTTTTTGAGATGGTTCAGGGCGTAGGAAAGATCCGCGCCCACTTTTTTTCCGGGATTGAAGATGTTGTTTGGGTCGAAAATACGTTTTGTCTCTTCGAACAGGGCGTAGATTTTTTCGCCGTACATCTGTTTCAGGAACGGACTGCGAATGAGTCCGTCATTGTGTTCGCCCGTGATCGACCCGCCGTAGCTCAAGACCAGATCGTAGACCTCTTTCGACAATGTCTTGATCGTCTTGCGCGTGTTTGGATCCGACAGTTTCATGATCGGGATGATGTGGAAATTGCCGTCGCCGACATGGCCGACGACGGTCAAGGTCAGATGGTAGCGGTCGAGGATTGTGTACAGTTTCGGCAGAAAGGCCGGCAGATGTTCAGGGCGGACGCAGAAATCGTCGATGAACGGCGCGGTTTGCGCGTCGTGCAGGTGATGGCGCAGCAGGTTGAAGCTCTCGCGGCGGATCGTCCAGTATTTTTGCGCCTCCTGTTCCGTTTTCGTGACGCGATGGCGGACGTGGAATGTGGCGATGTCCGAGGCGGCGGCGTTGATTTTTCGATCGAGCTCGGCCTCGGTTCTTCCGGTGAATTCGGCGAGCATCACGAGCTTCGGATAGCCGCTCGTTGCAATCATCCATGCCTCGGGGATAAACTGCCACGCGAGCGCGAGCGCGTTTTTCGCGCCGATGAACCGCGCGATGTCGCCGCTGTAGCGCATGGCGAAACGCATCGTGTAATCGTCGTACGATTCGAAGCTCTCCGGCTCATGCGCCAGAACGGCTTTAATGAGGTCCGGAAGCGGGTCAAGGTTTTTTAAAAAAATGACGAGCAATTTGGAATGCCGCTCCGGTTTGACCAGTCGGTAGGTAATTTCCGTGATGATCCCAAGCGTTCCTTGCGAACCGACCAGCATCTTGGTCAGATCGAACGTCTTCCGATCCCAGACGTTCCACAGGTAGTAACCCGCCGAATTTTTCGACACGTCCGGTTTTGCCGCCTTGATTTCATCGTAGTGGCTCTCGAGCAAGTGGTACATCCGTCGATACAGATCGCCCTCGAATCCGACAAGCGACCGTTTGTGGTCCAGCTCCTGTTTATTCAGCGGATGGAAGGCATACTCCTTGCCGTCGCGTAGCACAACCTTCAGCTTCTCGACGAAATTTTCCGTCTTGCCGTAACGCAACGATTTTTCTCCGCCGGAATTATTCGCCGCCATGCCGCCCACCGTGCAGATGTCGCGCGAGGCGGGGTAAGTCGGGAGGAGCCAGCCTTTCGCGAGCGTCGATTTTTCGAAGTCGCGATAGAAGACGCCCGGTTCGGTCACGGCGAATCCGTCGCCGACCGTTTTTACGCGGGTGAAATGTTTCTTCATGTCAACGACGATCGATTCGGTGAGCGTGCCGCCGGTCATATCTGTTCCGGCGGAACGAGGGGTCAGCGACAGGCCAAGTTTCGGATGGTCGCGCACGAACGACACCAGCGCCCCGAGATCGGCGGCATTCACGGGCGAGGC
>CAZOPY010000123.1:2664-2918 GCA_964581945.1 uncultured Gammaproteobacteria bacterium
CCGGCGGCCGTAGCGATCCGACCATTCGCCCAGCACGGGCGAGGCGATCAACTGCGGACGCACCTCAAACAAGCTCGCGTCGCGGCTGTCCGCGGCAAGGGTGTTCGGATCGTCCTCCAGTTCGCCTTTGAAGAACGGTTGAAGGCGTTGTTTCAGCGTGAGGGGCATTGCGGCGGGCTAGAACCCAAGATTTTCGTTGACAAGAATCACGCGCACCGTGCGTTTGGTAAACGCCTGCTCGCGTTGGAAGATCA
>CAZOPY010000124.1:0-2917 GCA_964581945.1 uncultured Gammaproteobacteria bacterium
GGAGGAACCATGGACGCGCCGACGTACGAAGACGTCAGCTCCGGGATGACCGGGCACGCGGAGGTGGTGCGGATCGAATACGATCCGTCGCAGATCCGGTACGAGGACCTGCTCACCGTCTTTTTCGGAAGCCACGATCCGACGACCATGAACCGCCAGGGCAATGATGTCGGGACCCAGTATCGTTCGGTGATTTTCACGACGAATGACGCCCAAAAAAAGGCGGCGGAAAATTTCATTGCCGAGCTCAATGCGTCGAATGCGGAAGGGAACCCGATCGTCACCACCGTCGAGCCGCTCGGGAAATTTTTCGAGGCCGAAGATTATCACCACAACTATTTCGCCAACAACGAGGACAAGCCGTACTGCCAGATGGTGATCAATCCGAAACTCGAAAAGGTCAAAAAGAAATTCGGCGAATTGCTCAAAGCGTCCGCTTCCTAAAGACCGGTTGGAGGATATGTCCTTTTCGTCCGTCGCAACACAGTCCGTCACGCAGGCGCTCGGGGAGCTGAAGAGCTCGACGGCTGGTTTGCGCGCGGGCGACGCGCACGGGCGGCTCGAGGTGTACGGTCGGAATGAAATCGCGAGCGAACGCCTGCGCTGGCAGAAAATCTTGCTCCGGCAATTCGCGTCGCCGTTTTTGTACCTGCTGATCGCGGCGGCGGCGCTTTCGTTCGCGCTCGGGGAATATATCGACGGCGCCATGATCGTCGCATTCGTGCTCATCAATGCGACGCTCGGTTTCGTGCAGGAATACCAATCGGAAAAAGCGGTTGAGCTGTTGCGCAAATTCGTGGTCGCCCGCGTGCGCGTGCGTCGAAACGGCGAAGAGGAGACGATTGATAGCCGTGAATTGGTTCCGGGCGATATCGTCGTTCTGGAAACCGGCGATCATCTTCGTTGCGACGTTCGGTTCGTCGAAGCGGACGGCGTCGTCCTCGACGAGTCCGTGTTGACCGGCGAATCCGTTCCGGTTTCCAAAACGGCCGAAGCGCTTTCCAAGGCTCCGACCGAGATTTATCAGGCAAAAAATATCGGCTTTGCCGGAACGAGCGTCGTTTCCGGCCGCGGGGTCGGTCTGGTCATCGCGACTGCAGCGCACACGCAGATCGGGGAGATCAGCCATCTGACCGCCGAGAGCAACGGCACGAGTACTTTTGAAAAAGGGATCCTTGAATTCAGCCGATTCATTTTGTGGACGATCCTGGTGACGCTTGCGATCGTGTTTGTCGCGAACCTGCTCGTAAAGGGAGACAAGGCGAACATTCCGGAGCTGCTCATCTTTTCGATTGCGCTCGCGGTTTCGGTCGTTCCCGAGGCGCTCCCGGTCGTGACGACCATGACCTTGTCGCGCGGCGCAGTTCGGCTCGCCAAAAACAACGTCGTGACCAAGCGCCTGTCAGCCGTGGAAGATCTCGGCAGCATCGAAGTGCTTTGTACGGATAAAACCGGAACGCTGACGGAAAACAGAATGGAGCTCGCGGACGCGTACGGCGACAAGGCGGCGACGCTCGAAGGAGCGGCGCTCGGCGCACCCGCGTTCGGCGAAGGGAAGCAGAAACCGACCGACCCGTTCGACATCGCCGTCTGGAGCGTGTTCGCGCCCGACGAGCGCGCAAAGATCGCGGCCGCGCCTCGCGCGCACGAGACGCCGTTCGATCCGGCCAAGCGCTGGAACAGCGTGGTGGTCGAATGGAAGCGCGCGCACTGGCTGATCGTGCGCGGCGCGCCCGAAGAGCTCGCGCGATTGTGCAAGCTGTCGGCGGATGAACGCGAGCGTCTGCTCACCTGGACCGAGCGGGAAGGGTTGCGCGGACGGCGCGTGCTCGCGATCGCGCACAAGCGCGTCACGAACAAGAACAACCCCTCTCCGGAACAGGGCCTCACGTTCGTGGGGGCGATTTCGTTGCTCGATCCGATCAAGAAGACGAGCCGAAGCGCGATCTGGCACGCCAAAGAGCTCGGCGTGCAGGTGAAGATTTTGACCGGCGATTCGCCGGGCGTGGCCGGCGCGGTCGCAGCTGAGATCGGCCTCGTGTCCTCGCCCGACGAGGTGATCACCGGGGCGGAATGGTCCGCGATGTCGCACGAGGAGCATGTCCGTGCGGCCGAGAAATATTCGGTGTTCGCGCGCGTGTCGCCGAAAGAGAAATACGAGATCATTCAAACGCTCGAGCTTGCGCACGAGGTCGGCTTTCTCGGCGAAGGGATCAATGACGCGCCGGCGCTCAAGATCGCGAATGTCGGGATCGTCGTGGACGGCGCTTCGGACATCGCGCGCGAAGCCGCGGACGTGATCCTGCTCAAGCACTCGCTTGAGGTGATCATCGATGGCATTCGCGAGGGGCGCGAAGTGTTCGCGAACACGGTCAAATATATCAAGGCAACGCTCGCCTCGAACTTCGGCAACTTTCTCGCGATCGCGACGGCGACGCTCCTCATCGATTACCTGCCGATGCTGCCGATCCAGATTCTGCTCGTGAACCTGCTGTCGGATTTTCCGATGATCCTCATCGCTGCCGACACGGTCGATCCCGAAGAACTCCGCCGTCCGCACGCGTACGAAGTGCTGCGCATCGTCTACGTCGCGGCCGTTATCGGAACGGTGAGCACGGTGTTCGACTTCATCTTTTTTGCCGTGTTCAGCCACGGGAGCCCGGCCACGCTCCAAACAAACTGGTTCATCGGCAGCATTCTGACCGAACTCGTCCTCATCTTTTCCATCCGCACGCGCAAACCGTTCCTAAAAGCCAAGCCCGCGGCATTGGGGCTCATGCTCCTGTCCGCGATGGCGTTCTTGGCCACCATCGTAATTCCATACACCGTGTTTGGCCATCACGTGTTCGGGTTCGTTTCTCCGTCGCGCGGCCAATTCCTTCTCGTGATGTCCATCGTCGGCGTCTATTTCGCGACC
>CAZOPY010000125.1:0-2834 GCA_964581945.1 uncultured Gammaproteobacteria bacterium
CCGATGGTCCCGACGTTCACGTGCGGCTTCGTCCGTTGAAACACTTCTGCCATAATGTGGCTAATGTTAGCGGCTTTCCTCACGTAGCCAGTCCCGCCCCGGGCGGAACGCGTGAAGGCACCTGTCCCCAGGGTGCCGCGCTCGTTTATGTAAGCAATTTATAAGGTGGCGCCAGTATAACAGGGGCCTCAAAATCGTGCAAGTCTTGGGGTCCACAGGCAATCCTCAGGCGATTGACCGGGCTATTCGATGGGTTCGAGATAGAACTGTTCCTCCCCAAATTCGTCTTCACCTGGCTCTTTTTTTGGTTCTTCTTGGGTTGATTTTGGTTCTTCGACTTGCGGAAGAGCTGCTCGTTTGGCCTTTAATTCCTCGTGAGCGGCCCGGACCTCTTGTAATTCCGCTTCGGTCAGCTGAGAAAGGTCCCAGGTCTGTCCGGTAGTCTTTGCGGGCTGCATGGCGTCCCAAATCCGCTTTTCCTTGGCGATTTCATCGGCGAGATCAACCTCGGCCGGCGGCTCTGGCGGAGGCGGAACCTCGTCCCGATCGGTGCGCCGGGTTTCGGGGACCATCAGATCGTCCGGAATGTCGAACGGGAGTTCTGCCGGGATCTCCCCCTGCTCCGCGTCGAAAAAGTCCTCGTCAAAAAGTTCCTGCGCCTCGACCAAAGACTCGTAGGCGTCGAGTCCCATGACGACGTACGCGTCCTCGCCGTTCGTATCCGTGACCACCATTCGGTCCCCGGTGCGGCGAACGAGGTCCAAAATTCGTTTGAACTGTTTGTCCATAGCGGGGCTATTTTGCGAAAAACGACCGCTCCTGTCAAGCGGTCGCCTTCGTTGTCTAGGGGACTGTGGACTCTACGCAATCTTGCGAAATGAAGCGCTGGGTGTCGATCGAAGGACCCTCCTTAACTTGCTGGCGAGCTCGTGAACCTGTTCAGGGGTGAGGGCAAAGTCCACGAACGCTTCGGCGGACGGATCGTTTGCGAGGCGTTTGGTACTTTCCGCCATCACCGCAAGCACATATTCCTTCCCATCGCGTCCCTGGCGCGGCACCGCCTGAATCGAGCCGCGCGCGACGAGCATGCCGATCTGATCCACGAGTTGCGCGAGCTCTCCGGACGTGACGGGCGCCTGTTCCGCTTCTGCACGCGCCGGGGGACGCGTCACGCGACCTCCTGGCGGAGCAAACGGGTTCGTGAGGTCCTGCGGCTCCGCCTCCGTTTTGTTTCCCCAGGAAGATAGGCCGAAAAATGCCGCGAGACGATTGTAGACCGAGGCTTTCTCTTGCTGTTCATTTCGCTTCACGCTCTCTTGCTGCGCCACGCGCCGTTCCGATTGCGATTCCTGTTGCTGTAAAACAAGAAAAAGTTCATGCGCTTGCCGAACGCCGAGCGACAGCTCGGTCTTCGCCGCTCCAGCCTTCGATTCGCGTGTGCTCTGCACCTGCAACTCGAGAAGAACGCGATCCTCGCCTTCCGGTCCGGGCCAATCGTTCACGATCATCTGCGGAACAACCTCGAGCGAGCGAACGCGCAGATTCCCAAACCGTTTGTTGAGTTCTCCGGCGGATTCCGTCCCCGCGCGCGCTTCGTCGATTTTTTGAAACTTGTCTTCAACCGGACGCATGCGTGATTCCTGGCTCGGTTTCGCCGTTGGCATACAAAATATGATGGATGATACCTTCACTCTAGCACTGGTGGGGTCCAACGCAATATCTTACTCGCTCGGCAAAAATCCACCCGCCTGGATCTGCCAGAGTTTTTGGTAGGTCCCGGCTTTTTTGAGAAGCGATTCGTGCGTTCCCGTGTCGACCACGGATCCGTTCTCCATCACCACAATGCGATCCATGAGCATGATCGTCGAGAGACGATGCGCGATCACGATCGCCGTTTTATCTTTCATGAGCTCGCGAAGGGCATCTTGAATGAGCAGCTCGGATTCGGAATCGAGACTGGATGTGGCTTCATCAAGCACGAGGATCGGCGCGTCTTTCAAAATCGCGCGGGCAATGGCGACGCGTTGGCGTTCGCCGCCGGACAATTTCACTCCCCGTTCCCCGACATAGGTATCGTAGCCCTTCGGGAGGTCGACGATGAATTCGTGGCAGTGCGCTTTCTTCGCGGCCTCAAACACCTCCGCATCGGTCGCGTCGCGCCGTCCGTAGCGAATGTTCTCCATGAGGGTGCGATGAAACAGCACGGGATCCTGCGGAACGAGCGCGACCGCGGACCACACGCTTTCCTGCGTGACCTTGCCGATGCTCTGGCCGTCGATCAGAATGTCGCCGCCATCGATGTCAAAAAATCGCAAGAGCAGTTTCACGACGGTCGACTTCCCGGCGCCGGACGGACCGACCAGCGCGACCTTCTCGTGCGGTTTCACGACCAGAGAAAAATGATCGAGCACGGCGCGCGTTTTGTGATAACGAAACGCGACGTCGTCAAATGCGATCTTCCCTTTTCCGACAAGGAGCGGTTTGGCTCGTTTGGCATCCTCGATCTCATGCGGCATCTCAAGAATATCCGCCATCTCCTTGGCGTCCGAGAACGATTGATAAATACGGCGAATCACACGACCGAATTCCCAAAGTTTGCCGAACAGCGAAATGAGCACCCCTTGAATGAGCGCGAAGTCGCCGATTGTAAACGTTCCCGCGGCCCAGAGTCTGACCGCGTAATACATGAGCAGGAACTCGATCGCGATCAGCAGGAACCCCTGGACCGCCACGTTGATTTCCGTCAGCTGGAACGTCCACTGGTTCAATCGACGAAGTTCCTCGGACACCTTGCCGAACCGACGCTCTTCCTCGCCGTATCCTGTAAACAGCTT
>CAZOPY010000126.1:0-2808 GCA_964581945.1 uncultured Gammaproteobacteria bacterium
TCGTCACGATGAGCCCGGCCGGGTAGCGCTGGTGGTGACGGCTGTACGCGCAGGCTTCGCGCAGCGCGTCCGGGGTGAGCCGGAACGCGTTCGCGGCATGTCCGGGCGCGCAGAGCATGTTCAGGTGGTTCAAGAACAGTCCCTGCGGGTACGACCCCCACGGCGCGGCCGAGACGATCACGTCGCCGCCCGCGCCCTCGAGGTGGCGCACGATCGTGTACCAGGTGAGGAGCGCGCCGCGACCGCCGTTCGTGAACACGATCCGGCTCGGGTCGAGGCCGGTCCCCTCGCCGAACCCCCACCAATGCTCGAGCGCATCCCGACGGACGGACTCGCGCCCTCCGGCGAGGCCGTACGAGGTGGTTGCCGTCTCCGGGAGGAACGCGTTCAGCGCCGCGACGATCTCGGACTTCGGGATCCCGCCGAGGCTCGCGCCGCCGTCGCCCTGCGAGGCGTCGTAGACCTCCTGCCCGGGGTTCTCCTGCTGGAACTGCGCGAGCATCAACTTGATCGTGAACATCTGCGACGGCGCCACCATGCGCCGGTGGTACGGCCGCGCGAACGCGACCAGATCGGACGACGAAGATTCATAGTAGCCGCACGCGCATGCGCGCGCCGCGGTCTGCTCGGGGTACAGTGCCACCGAAAGCATGGACGTCTCCTGTGTGTCGGGGCGGGTTGCCCAAACGACGCGGCAAGGCTAGCGTATGCAAATCATTCTGTAAAGACTCGAGAGGCAAAAAGAAAACAGCGCCGGATGCGCTGGGAGGGGTGGATATGCGTCAGCGGGAGGCGACGCGCAGCGGGTGGACGAGGGTCGGACGGTCGCGCCGGAGGACCGCGCGCAGGCGGCGATCGACGTCGTCGATGCGGTCCGTGCGGACGCGGTAGCGGACGGGCAGCGCCTGCTGTCGTTCGATGACGCCATAGCGTCGCAGGCAGCCGATCATCGCGTGTCGGACCGGCGGATCACGGTCCGATTCGTCGAGCAGCAGGTGCAGCTCTTCGATGAAGAACATCTGGCCCGGCCGAATCGAGCGCAGGGCGAGGAGAACGCCGAGCAGGCGCTCGTAGCGCTCGGGGTTCATGTGGATCATGCGGCGGGAATGGAGATTGAGCATGAAGCTCCTCCGGTGGAAGATGGACAGGGCCATCAAGGACACCGTAGCAGACCGCCCGAAAAGAAAACAGCACTCGATGAGTGCCGGGAGTCAGCTGCGCCTGCGCTTGACGGGCGGGACCCGGCGGACGGAATCGTCCTGCTGGTCCGTTGGCGGCGTCTTGTTCGGATCGATGCCGAAGCTGAGCGCCTCGAGGCCGTTGCGCGGCGGAGATGGCGGGAGCGGCGGCTGGCGCGGGACAGCCTCGGGCGTCGCCCCGTCTTCGTCGGTTGGGTCGTCCGGCACCAGCGTGTTCGTTCGCGTCGGCTGCAGGAGCGGGGTCGGCGCCTCGCTCATGGTTGCGCGGGCCGCATCCTTGGCGTCCAGGCGACGGGCGTAGGCGATGATCGCGAGCATCGCGAGGACGAACAGGCCGATCAGGGCCGAGAGGACGCACAGGGTGCTGAGGACCGCGATTCCGGCGCTCATGACGCTCCTTTACGCCGCAGGATGCAGGCGACGAGGGAGGATAGCACCCAGGAAAGAACCCGTCAATCCTTCACCCGAAAAAGAAAACAGCGCCGAGCGCTGTGACGGGTTACGGGACCGGCGGTTTGCCGGACTCGGGAGTCGCGGTGTGCCACGTGAAGTCGTCGACGACATTCGTGGCGCCGCACCAGATATATCCCTGGCTGATCGCGAGCGCCTCGGGCATCCGCTTCGTGGTCACGCCTTGCGTCGTGATGGTCGCGGCCAGGAATTCTCTGGACGTGAAGCTGTTATTCCCACGGATCTGGCGGACGTATTGACGATCGAGTGGTCCGCCGAGGATGACGATCACCGGGAGCGGGCCCGATGCCGGCAGTTCCTCTTCGAACTCGTCGGCTTCATCGCGGTCGGAAGCGGATACGGCTGCCGGAGACGGCAGGACGGCGAGCGGAGCCGGTGGCGAGATCGCGTCGGGCTGCGCCGTCGCTGCTGCGAGCGAGACCTCGAGCTCGCGAATGCGCTTCTCGTTCTTCTTCCCTTTCTTCCCTCCCGAGATGACCTTCGACGCGAGGTAGAAATTCAGCGCCGCCGAGACGGCAACCGCGACGATAAGGATCGCGTCCAACATGCACTCCCCCACGCTGTGACCAGGATGGTCACCACAGCCGAAGCTGGATGCGCACAGTACGTGAAAACTCCCCCACCGTCAAGGGTAAACAAAACGTCCCGCGCGAGGCGGGACGTTTGTTGAGTCGTGTTATTACGCGATGAATGTGACGATGAGCAGGGCGACGATGTTCAGGATTTTGATCATCGGGTTGATCGCCGGGCCCGCGGTGTCTTTGTACGGGTCGCCGACGGTGTCGCCGGTCACGGCCGCTTGATGAGCAAAGCTCCCTTTGCCGCCGTAGTTCCCGGCCTCAATGAATTTCTTCGCGTTGTCCCAAGCGCCACCACCGGTGGTCATGGAGATCGCGACGAAGAGTCCCGTGATGATCGAGCCGATGAGCATGGCGCCGAGCGCAATCGGGCCGAGCAGGAAACCGACAACGATCGGTGAGAGAACGGCGAGCAGCGCCGGCAGCATCATTTCTTTGAGTGCCGCTTTGGTCACGATGTCGACGGCCTTGCCATATTCCGGCTTGCCGGTGCCGTCCATGATCCCTTTGATTTCGCGGAACTGGCGGCGCACCTCTTCCACGACCGAACCGGCCGCGGT
>CAZOPY010000127.1:0-2793 GCA_964581945.1 uncultured Gammaproteobacteria bacterium
ATGAAGGAGCTGTCCCCGCGCGAACAAAAGATTCTCGAAATGCGTTTCGGCCTGACCGACGGCGTTAGCCACACGCTCGAGGAAGTGGGTCGCGAATTCGACGTCACGCGCGAACGTATCCGTCAGATCGAAGCGAAGGCGCTCGAAAAGATCCAGGCGCATCCGATGATCACAAAGTTGAGAGATTACTAAAAAGAAAATGACCCACGGTGGGTCAGGAGATCGTGATCTCGAGGGACTCGAGATAGTTGTCGACGGCGGCGTAGAGATCGTTCTCGCTGCCGTCGTTTTCGATACGGAAGTCTGCGTCCGAGAGGAACGAGGCGAGTTCGATCTCGCTCGCCATCTGTTCTTCCTGCCGGAAGCGCTCCCAGCTCATGCCAGCTTCACCCTCCTTCTCGCCTCGGTTGCGCACCCGTTCGTAACGGAGCGGCTGAGGCGCGGTGACATGCAGGAGCCGGTAGTTCGAGAGCGCGCGCAGACGTGCGTGGGTTTCGGGCCAGCGGATCCCTTCGATCACGTACAGCCCTCCGGGGTCGCTGCGTTCGTGCGCGTGCACGGCCGCGAGCGCCGACTCGGCGAGATAGGCGCCGCGCTCGGGGAACGCGTCGCGCAGCGCGTTCGCCACGATCACGAAGTTCTCCCGAACCGGTTCCTTGCCGAGCGCGTCCAGGATCTTGCGCAGCGTGGCGCTCAGCGAAATGATCCGGAAGCCATACGGGCTCCCTTCGAGCCAGCGGCTGACCGCAGACTTGCCGCTCCCGATCGGTCCGGCGGTCCCGAGGATCAGTCGCGCCGTCGCGGAGCTGGGCCCGTTCACGCGGCCCTCCGCATGAGCGTGGCCACGATCTGGTCGAGGTGCGCGTAGAGGAACACCTCCTCCCCGATCGGGTTGTTGTCGAGCTCGAGCGCCTCGTCGTTCGTGCGGGCGTAGCCGAGGATCTCGTCGATCCCGGCGTTGCCGTACAGGAGCTCGAGGTCGTCGAACTTCTCCCGGGTGAGGTTCTCCTCGCCCAGGCGCACCCGCGACTGGAGCCGCGCGAACCGCGTCTCCTTGAGCGCCTCGAGGACGAGCAGGTGGAACGCGTCGCCGAGCTGTCGCTCGTACGCGCTCACCTCCTCCATGAACCGGATCCCGTCGATCACGATCAGGATCGGATCGTCGCCCGCGCGGGCGGTCGCCACGCGGATGTCGTCGAGCACGCGCCCGACCAGCGCCTCGCGCGTGAATGCGTCGTCGCGCGCGATCGCCTGGCCGATCGCCGACTTGTTCGGAGTGGTCTCGGGGAGACGCAGCACGCGCAGAAGCTCGGACAGGATGTCCGAGTGACGGATCACGGTCGCCCGGTGCTCCCGCTTCAGGTACTCGGCGGTCGTGCTCTTGCCCGCGCCGATCTTCCCAACGATGCCAACGATCACCCGCTTCATTCGGCCTCCTTCCGTCCGGTGACGGAGAGGGGAGGGTAGCACTCCGCACATTGACAGTCAAGCGATAAATTGATACCCTCATCCAGTTCTGCGTGGCTTATCGGCGAGCGGTCGTATTCGGCGACCGATCTCCGACTGGCTCACGGAGGAACCTTGGACAATAACGAAAGTGATTCTGATCGTCGCGCCCGCACGAGCACGTTCTACAACGTGCTGATCGCCATCATGCTGCTGGCGGTCGCCATCTTCGTCCTCGTCTGTCTGCCCGAGCAGAAGGCGGTTCCCGGCGACGGGGTGGTGGTCAGTCAGGACCCGTTCCCGCTCAACGACACGTTCGAGACCGCGTCCACGCGCGAGCCGACCATCGAGGAGCGGTACGCCGACGCGCATCGCCTCGAGGCGCGATTCCGCGCGGAGGCGGACGCGGGATCGTACGCGGCCCGGATCGACCGGTTCACGGTGTTCCAGACGTACCTGGCCCTCGGCTCCGACCTGCCGCAGGCGATGGACGATGCGGAACGCCTGGTGAACGAGATCGTGGCCGACACGGCCGGCGATGCGCACGACATCGAGCTCGATACCACCGCGCAGACGCTGCTCCCCTACGCGGACGGTTCGCACGGCGAGCGCCCGCGCGCCATGCTCGCGCCGCTGTACGGCGCGCTCATCGCCGAAGCGAAGCGGTTCGCGTTCGATCCGACCGCCCGCTACCGCGACCAGGAGATGGACGCCATCCGCGCGTCCGGCAAGGTCGATCCGTTCCGCTGTTCGAGCCTGACCGAGGAGCTGCTCCTCATCGTGAAGATCGGACAGATCGTGGGTCGCCCGTCGTCCGAGATCACGCTCTGGAAGCGCCAGGTCGCGGACGCGCTCGCGACCAACCACATCTGCGAGGACGGGTCGCCCGCGCCCGAGCTCGATCAGGCGTACGACCTGTACGTCGAGATCGGCGACGCGAAGGAAGCACGCGTGACGGCGAAGAAGCTCGCGGAGCGGTCGCTGTACAGCTTCGTCTACGGCGGGGACATCTACCAGCCGTGGGACGAGATCCCGGCGCCGCTCGACCCCATGGAGCTGTCCGACGCGATCCTGTGGCTGCAGAAGGCCGGCCTGTCCGAGGCCGAGATCCGTACCGTCTCCGGCATCCGCGCCAAGCAGGTCGAAGCCGAAGGGTACGATGTCGCGGCCGCGATCCTGTACGACCGCGCCGGCCTGTTCGAGGACGCGAAGCGCTGCGAAGCGATCGCCGTCGTCGCGCCGTTGCCGGACGAGCGCCGTCAGACCGCACTGTTCCTCACCCACGTCGCGGATGCCGAAACGCCCCCGTGACCTCCCCCGTCGTCGCTCGATAGAGTGAAGACGGGT
>CAZOPY010000128.1:0-2786 GCA_964581945.1 uncultured Gammaproteobacteria bacterium
GAGACGACCCCCTTCAACATTTTAAAAACCGCCTCGGTGCACCAGAAGCACCCGCCGCCAAAAACGGCGATGTTATTTTTTGATTCCATACGGAAACAGTATACCGCAAAAAAACAAAACCCGCCCCGGTGTGGGGCGGGCGTGTGGTTATTTCTCGGCGGCGACGACCGTGCCGGAAACGGTCTTCGTGGTCCCGTCCGGATTGGTGATCAAAGCCGTGAAATGATCGTCATCAATCCAGACGATGTTCGACCAGGCCGGCAGCGGCGTTCCCTCCACGTTGAACGGCTGGGCGCCGTGGGCGTCCCACGCGGCGCGCTCACTCGTCACCGACGTCTCGTTGTCCGTCGGGACGTCGTAGCCGATCAGCACATCCTCGCTGTACCCGGCTCCGCCTGCGCTCTCAGGATAGAACACCGCTTTCGTCCCGGACGGGTTCCATACCGGTACGCCGTAGGACGGAAACGCGTGCAGCTTCACGTACGTAGCCGTCTGCGGGAAGTAAGCGATCGTTACGTAATGCGTCGGCATCCCCGCCCCGCAATTCGCGGTCGTCGCGCAGGTTTCGGGCGCGTAGGAAACAAGGACGGTCTTGCCGGATGCGTTGGTCGTTTCGACTTTCAGGAGCAGCGGCGAGTTGGACGCGTCCGTCGTATCGCTCTCGTCGATCGTTTCCGTGATCGAGCGGTTGCGGTCCGTGACCGTCAGCGTATTCTTGCCCACGCAGTACGGAACGGTTTTCTGTCCCTCGATCGTGAGCGACGGAACGATTTGCCCCGCGCAGGTGTGTTCGAAAATCGCGAAGTCCACGATCCCCTTTGCGTCGGTGAACGACACGCTCTGCTGTTCGAACATGACCGCCGTGCTCGTCGTCGGCGGCGTCAGAGCGGCATTCGTCGGCGCTTGCGGCTGCGTGTTTCCCGTCCTGTCCGATACGTCCTCGATCTTCTGTTGTTGCAGGAAGACAATCACGCCTCCGCCGATCACGGCGATTGCAAGCAACGAAATGATCAGCCATTGAAGCCGCTCTTTATTCATAGGTCAATGTTATTTCGATCCCGGGCACGGCGCAAAATCGCAGCTGGGCGCAACGCGCCCCACGTACGACCCGTCCGGGCACAGCTTGGCTTCCATCGTGCAGGCAACCTCCGAATCCTTCACGCACGTACCGCCGACGTCGCCGAACGGCAAGGTCGAATCCGCTTCCGGCGCGCAATGGTATCCGGTCTGACACTCAGGCGCATTCTGAATGTTCCCGCCGCAGTGCTCGCCCGGTCCCGCAACCGGGGTCGACGGCGCCGCATTGGTCGGGGCGTTGTTACTGGCGCTCGGAAAACAGCCGGCGCCGGTGAGTAAGAGCAGAACGCTTGTCGCGAACAGGATGGATTTTTTCATATGTCTACAGTATGCCACGGAGAGACTACTTGGTGAAGACGAACGTCGAGAGAATGTGCGCCTGATTCTCGGTCAGCTCCGACCGTTTGCTCGCTCCCGGAAAGGACAGGACGGTGACCGTCTCGTTTCCGACCCAGAGCTGGTAGGTCGCGCCCACCCCGCCGATTAACACCTCGGACGCCGACCGGCCGTCGATCGTCGTCTCTCCCAGTTTGGTGGTGTCGTGCGCATTATCCTGTGCGGCGATCAACAACGCGGCCAGCGTCGACCCCGACAGATCGGCGTAGCCGTTGTCCTTGGCAAAATCCCCCACTGTTCCCCAGCACCCGGCGGAAAAATCGTAAGACGGCCCCGCTTCGCCGAGGATATGATTGGTCTCAAAGTCAGCCATGGCTTTTGTCGTTTCCGGACTGGTCAGGCTGATCCCCGCGGCGCTTTCCGTCGTCACCCAATCCGCCGGGTATTCAAACGCAAAGCCACAGGTCGAGCTGGCGTAAGTTTTCCAGGTTGACGCCTCTGGCGATCCGACGATGAATTTCACCTGGTAGTCATTTGTGCCGCTGTCCAGGGCCTTCACCGACAGATCCACCTCTCCGTTCCCGTCGAACTCGATATAGGTCGACCAGCAGCCGTCCGGGGCCCCTTCGGCCATTCCGGGTAATCCGGCATTCGAGACATAGCCGGCCGTCGCATTCCCCGAGACCGTCGAAAAATCGGACGTGATGTCCTTCGGGTACAAAGCGCTCGGAAGATTCACGAAAACGCGCGTCGTATCCGCGACCGATTGCGTTGAGCCATTTTCAAAACTTTGGCATGCCGCAAGAGCGGCGGAAGCGTCGGGAGCCGGAGCAGGTGCAGGAGTCGAGGGGGTGCAACCAAAACCCAGAGTCGCCAGCATCGCGGTCGTCGCAAAAACTCCGGAAAAGCGTCGGAAGGGAGCCATAGAACGGAAGGGTTAGGTTACCTGTTGCGCCATCCTATCAAATCAGGTAATCTCATGCACGTTCGGAGAGGTCGCATAGTGGTCGATTGCGCGCGCTTGGAAAGCGCGTATACCGCAAGGTATCGAGGGTTCGAATCCCTCCCTCTCCGCCAGAAGAAAACGTCTCAGCGCGGCTGGGACTTTTTCTTTTGTCCGGCGCGTGGTTGAATAGACCATATGCACGTCACGTCCTGGATGACCCCGAAACGGTTTCTGACCCTCGGCGGGACCTGCCTCATCACCGTTGGGATTCTTGGGATCACGGGCGTGCTTCAGACGCTTTCGAGCGCGAGCGTGTTTCATCCGCCGGATTGGATCAATTGGTTTCATCTGGGGTTCGGAACGTTCGTGGCGTTGGCAGCCGCATCGAATTCGCGAAAGCTTCGTAACGGAGTGACCCTGTTTGCTG
>CAZOPY010000129.1:0-2777 GCA_964581945.1 uncultured Gammaproteobacteria bacterium
CGTTTCTTTTTTCAATAGCGTTCTGTTCCTTCCCATTGTTGTTTCTCGAGTCGCGACAAGAGCTCGACACGCGGATACGGATGATGGCCTGATGCCTTCGCCCGCCTGGATGAACCGGTCCCTGGATGCACTCTTCGGCCTCGAGGCATCCGTGCTGCGATGGACCTCACTTCCGTTCGGGGTCTCATTAGTTTGCGTGCTAACCAAAACCGGCAACGGCCGACGGGACTGATATGGCGGAAACGTACGACGTCATTGTCCTTGTTCCCATCCGCGACGAGTCAGCGATCATCTCGCGGACGATGGATTTGCTGACGGATTTTCTGAAGACCCGCCCTTGGTTCGGTCGGCGCTCGGCAATCGTCATTGCGGAAAACGGTTCGCGCGAGTCGTCGGAAACGATCATCCGCGCGCATCCGAGCCATGCCGATCATCGCATCGAATATTTTTCCTGCCGTGCTCCCGGACGCGGCGCGGCGATTCGTGAGGCGATGACAAGATATCAGGCCGACCAATACGTGCTTCTTGACGCGGATTTGCCGCTCGAGCTTGTCGACCTCGAAGCCGTCTGCGAGCCGGTGCGTTCCGGAAAGGCCGATGTCGTTGTCGGGAAACGGACGGGCGCGCGCCCGTTTCGTCGGAGATGCATGACGCTCGGGTGGCGACTCATCTGCCAGCGACTGTTCGGTCCGCGCATTTCGGATTTTCAGTGTTCCATCGTCTCGTTTGCGTCGCGTGCGGCGAGGCTTGTCTCCGAACATTGCCGAGAGGATGGGTGGTTTTTGAACACCGAGCTCATTGTGCTCGCATACCAGTCCGGGCTGATGGTTCAGGACGCGCCCATTCGCTGGATTGAGCAGCGTTTTCCTGGTCGACGGAGCAAGGTATCCGCCGTCCGAGATTGTCTGAAGGGTTTTCAGTTTATCCTGGCATTTTCTCGAAGATTGGACGAATCTCTACCGACCGCTGAGAGGAAATAAGACCGGACTGGTTGAGAGCCGTCCTTACAAAGATTTGGTCTATGCCGTTTTTCACCTTACTGACTGTCGTTGTTGGCTATTTTCCATTGCTTTTCTTTCGTTTGAAGGTTTCCCAAGGGTTTGACGGGATCCCTTCTTGGGAACAACTATCGCCCACGGGTATCGAGGTGTATTCGATCTGTATTGTGATAGTCTTCTGTTGCTATCTACTCCTCACCCGCATTCGGATTCCCTGGAATAGAACGGCATGGGTGTGGTTTTCGTTCCTTGGTATTCTGCTCGCATGTACACCGCCTGTTTTGAGCATAGATGCCGTTACCTATCTTGCGTTCTCGAAGGTGTATCTCTTCCACGGTAATCCGTATTTTACGACGTTAGCTTCGGCAGCCTCAGAACCATGGGTCTATCTATTAAAAAATTCTGGGTGGCTTGGGATTATCTATCCGTACGGGCCATTATTTGCTCTGTTTTCTGTTCCTTTTGCCATATTTTCGAACATGACCACGGCACTTGTTGCCTATAAGCTTGCTCTGTTTATTTGTTTTGCCTTCTCGGTGCGTATATTTGAACGGGTACGACAGGAATATGATCTTCACCCGTGCACGACCTATCTGTACGCGCTGAATCCAGCATTTTTGATCCAAGGACTCCTTGAAGGTCACAACGATATCCTCGTCGCCGTTTGTTTAGTTTTCGTTTTATTCTTCCTCAAGAAGGACCGATGGAAAATGGCAACGACAGCGATTGCCACGGCCGCGACATTGAAATATTACCCATTCATGATGTTACCGATCTGCTGGGTAGACCGAAAGAAGTTTTCCTGGAAACGATTTTTGGTCTCAAGCACCCTGACGGTCATTATTTTTTTGACGGTATCAGCCCCTTTTCGTTTTCCGTTTTTGCAGTTTGCTCATTCATTAGCGTTTCAAGCAACGGGGGTTCACTATTTTAACATCAACATTCGTTCTCCGAGCATACATTTGCTCGAGACTCTTTTCGGGTCCGCAGGCAGCATGATAGGAAAAGATATTTTTGTCGCAGGCTTTCTTGGCTGCCTTGCCCTGCTGTTTACTGGTCGGTTCACGAGGCCCCAGTTTCTTTTTGTCACCTACAGCCTATTGATCCTGTTTGGGCTCACGTGGCTAACACCCTGGTATGTTATCCCGCTGGTTCCTCTTGCCTTCTTCGTCACACCAAGCCGTAGGGTGATGCTTTGGATCATTGGATTTCTTGCGCTATACTCCATGATAGGGTACTGATAGATCGGTATGGATTCTGAAAAAAAATCGTCCAAGTGCCTCCTCTGCACCGTCGTCCGTTACGGTCTCGTGTTCGCGATTGGGGTGATTGTCGGGCTTGTTGTCGCCTTTTGGTTTGGGGCTTGATCTTCTGATCTGGCTCGGTTACCATATCCCCACTTATGGCTGAATTTCGCATTGTCATTCTGGCCGCCGGCAAAGGCAAGCGCATGGGGAGCGATCTTCCGAAGACGCTGATCCCGATTGCGGGGAAGCCGATTTTGCAGCGGCTTATGGAAGGGGTGAAAGGCTCCGGCGTCGACGGCGTTCCGGTCGTTGTTGTTGGGCACGAGCGCGAAAAGGTGTGCGAGGCGTTTCAACAAACGTGCGAATACGTCGTGCAGGACCAGCAGCTCGGGACCGGACATGCGGTGATGGTGTGCGAAGAGGCGCTCACGGGCGCGGACAACGTGATCGTTCTCTATGGCGATCATCCGTTCATCTCGTCCCAAACGATCGCGAAGCTTGCCGACTTACACAAACGTTCCGGCGGGGTGAT
>CAZOPY010000130.1:0-2752 GCA_964581945.1 uncultured Gammaproteobacteria bacterium
AACACCGACCAGAGCGAGAACGGTCCGCGAAACCACAGGCTCCCGATCGCCCAGGCGAAGATGAGCTCCGCGCAGGAGAGCGCTCCGACTTCGGACGAACGCAGGTGCTTCAATCCGGCGTACAGGAAGACGAAGAATCCGACCCCGTTCGCGAGGCCGAACGCCACGCCCCACCCGAGCGTGGTCACGCTCCAGGTCGCCTGAACGAGCAGCGGCGTCAGCAAGACGGCGGGAACGGCGTGCATCCAGAAGGTGATCACGAGCGGATTCACCTTCTCGGACGTCCCCTTCATGAGCAGAAGGCTCACTCCGTAGATCGCGCTCCCGACGAACGCGGAGACGAGACCCCACGGGTCCACCTCCCAGCTCCCCGGAAGCGCGACGAAAAGCGTTCCGAGAAAGCCGAGCGCGCAGGCGAGCACGTCGCCGGGCTGGCTCTGCCCACGGAAGACGCGCTCCCAGACGAGCACCCAGATCGGCCCCAGGTACCCGATCGCCGTCACGACGCCGACCGAGGCGTGCGTCATGGCGAACGCGTAGTTCGTCGAACCGACGACGAGCAGCAGGCCGTTCAGAAACAGCACCTTCCCCCACCCGCCGGTCTCGAACACGCCGCGACGGACAACGAGCAGCAGGATCACCGCGGCGGTGAGGCTTCGAATCGCCGTCATCTGGAACGGGTTCCATCCCTCCGCCTGCAGGTGGCGCGAGAAGATCGCGAAGCTCGACGAACACGCGACGGCAAAGAGGACAAAGAGACGCGCCTTGGACATGGTCACTCCGGGAGGATGACGTCGTACCACGCGCGAAAAAGAAAATCAAGCCTCCGGGGGGAGGCCTGATCTGTTCGTTCGTCTATTCCGCGCTCAAGGAGGCGAAGACCGGGGCGAAATGTTCGTCTTCCTGCAAGATGACGGAAATGATAACGAGCGTTTCTCCGTGATAGAACAGGTAATGCGTTTTGTCGTAGCCGGAGGCGGTCGTGCTCACGACCTTTTTCATGGCCAGCCCGTTCTGATTCACATCCGTCGTCTCTTTGATCGTGACGTTTCCCGGATCCGAGGCAAGGAGCGCCGCCGTGAACTGGTCGGCCGTCACGCCGTCCGCCGCGTAGAACCGCGCGATCGTTTCCGGTTTGGTTTCCGTGGTCGGATCTGCGAGCGACAGAAAAAATTTGGAGGTGAGACCGAGATAATTGTTGTCCTGAAGATCCGTCGCGCGTTCGTTCAGATTCCACACGGACGGATAGTCAAAGGCAAACCCGTGGTCCGCATCCGCATAATGCGTCATGGCCACCGGTGCAGCCGCCGGGGTCGCCGGATGGAGAACGGTCGCGATCACGTACACGCCCGCGACAATGACACAGGCGCCGAGTGCGACCGCGAGCCCGATGAACCGATGTTTCAACTTGAAATTCATACTTCGTTCACGAATGAATCAATGTCCTCCCGAATATCGGTGAGTTTCACGAGCTTCGCCTCGGCCTCGGCGCGCGCCTTCCATTCGATCGCGTCTTCGCGCAATGTCTTCTCGGACACGACCAGACGGAGCGGGAGACCGATCACGTCGGCATCGGCGAACTTCTCGCCAGGGCTCGCGTTCTCGCGATCGTCCCAGAGCACCTCGATCCCGGCGGTCATGAGCTCCTCGTAGAGCGACGCGGCCGTCGTCTGGATCCGCTCGAGCATGCTCGCATCCTTCGATTTGAGCGAGACCAGATGGATCGAAAACGGCGCCACCGTCTTCGGCCACAGAATCCCCTTGTCGTCATGGAACACTTCGACAATCGAACCCATGAGACGCGAGATACCGATGCCGTAGCACCCCATCCAGATCTTCGTTGCCTTGCCGTCCTGGCCCGGGACCGTGAACCCGAAGTCGTCGGCGAAACGGGTCGACAGTTTGAAGATGTTGCCGACCTCGATCGCTTTGACCTCCTCGATCGTCCCGTCGCATTTCGGACAGGGGTCGCCGCCCTTCACCTCCGCGATCTCACGGTTCACGGCGAAGTGGCATTTCTTGCAGGTGTAGATGAGGTCTTCACCGAACGGGGTCGCGACCTGGAACTCGTGGCTGTATTTCGAGAAGATCCCGCCGGACGCTTCGGTCAGAATGGCGTCGAGACCGAGGCGCTTGAACACGCGGCGGTAGGCATCCGTAACCTCTTCGTAGTAGCTCTCGAGATCCGCTTCGCTCGTGTGAAAGCTGTACATGTCCTTCATCCAAAACTCGCGACCGCGCAGGAGTCCGGACTTCGCGCGAGGCTCGTTACGAAATTTGTCCTGGATCTGGTAAACGGCGAGAGGAAGGTCCTTGTACGAGTTCACATACGTCTGGACGAGCGGCGTGACCGCTTCCTCGTGGGTCGGCGCCAAGCCGAAATCCTTGCCGCCAGCCCCCTCGAGCTTGAACAGGACATCGATCGTGTCCCAGCGTTTGGTCGTGTCGTACAGCGCTTTCGGGAGCAAACCCGGCATCAGGATTTCTTGACCTGCGACCGCGTTCATCTCCTCACGCACGACGCGCTTGATGTTCTCGAGCACGCGAAGGCCGAGCGGCAGGTACGAATAAATCCCCGCCGCCACCTGATTCACGAACCCGCCCTGAATGAGCAGCCGCGCATTATGCGAGTCCGCGTCATGCGGCGCGTTCTTGTTCGGTTTGCCGATCATCGTTGAATAGCGCATATCAGGTTCGCCCCTCCCACTCGGAATAAAACTTGTTGAGATACTGTTCCATGAACCGGTGGCGC
>CAZOPY010000131.1:0-2733 GCA_964581945.1 uncultured Gammaproteobacteria bacterium
CGCGGCAGGCGAAGGCGAATGAGGGGATGCTTGGCCAGGTGGATGATCTCATTGAGGAAATCGTGCAGCGCGTTGCGCGCAAGGAGCGCACGCTCGTGACAACGCTCACGAAAAAGATGGCGGAGGACCTGACGGAGTTTCTGAACGAACGGCACATCAAGGTGCAGTACCTTCATTCGGATGTGGAAACGCTCCAGCGCATCACGATTCTCACTGATCTGCGCAAGGGGATGTACGACGTGCTTGTCGGCGTGAACCTGCTGCGCGAAGGGCTCGACCTGCCGGAGGTCACGCTCGTTGCTATTCTCGATGCGGACAAGGAAGGGTTTCTGCGTTCGGAGACGTCGCTCATTCAGACGATCGGCCGCGCTGCGCGTAACGTCAAAGGGCAAGTTATCCTGTACGCCGACGAAATGACCGGGTCGATGAAGCGCGCGCTCAAGGAAACGGACCGCCGCCGCACGAAACAGATCGCGTACAACGAAGCGCACGGCATCACCCCGAAGACGATCGAGAAAAAGATCAAAGACATTCGCGAAATGCTCGGGGTCCAGGAAGACATGGCCGAAAAAGTTCTGAAACTCGAATTGAGCGCGGAGCCGCACGAAATCGAAGCGGTCATCCGCGAAAAAGAACTCGACATGAAAATGGCCGCGCGCAAACTCGACTTTGAAACCGCCGCAATCCTGCGCGACGAGCTCGTGCTGCTGAAGAAAGAATTGCAAGGGAAAAAAACCGTTCCGGAAAAACAAAAATAATATGGAAAATTTCATTCGCATCAAAGGGGCGCGCGAGCATAACCTGAAGAACATCTCGCTCGAGATCCCGCGCAACAAACTGGTTTGTATTACGGGGCTGTCCGGCTCGGGCAAGTCCTCGTTGGCGTTCGATACGATTTTCGCGGAAGGGCAACGGCGTTACGTCGAATCCCTGTCTGCCTATGCGCGGCAATTCTTGGGGCAGATGGAAAAGCCGGACGTCGACGAGATCGAAGGATTGTCTCCGGCGATTTCCATCGACCAGAAAGCGCATTCCGCGAACCCGCGTTCGACGGTGGCAACCATCACGGAAATTTACGACTACTTGCGCGTACTTTACGCGCGCATCGGACATCCGCATTGCCCGAAGTGCAAGCGCGAGATTCAAAAACTGTCGAACGAGGAGATGGTCGACGTCGTCCTGAAGGCGACGCGAGCGACGAAGAGCGAGAAGGGAACGATCAAGATCCTCGCGCCGGCCGTGCTCGGGCGGAAGGGCGAGTACTATCAACTGTTGTACGATTTGTATAATTCGGGGTTCGCCCGCGTTCGCATCGATGGAAAAGAGCACGACCTGTCGCAGCAGATCAAACTGTCGAAATATCAGCAGCACACGATCGAGGTGATGATCGACACGATCCCGCTTTCGCTGTTTGCGAAGGACGAAAAAGCGGCGCGGCAGCGGTTGGCCGAAGCGCTCGAGACGGGGGTGCAGCGAGGCAACGACGTTGTGACCATTGTCTACCCGGACGCGAGCGAACAGCTGCTGTCCGCGAAATTCAGCTGTCCGAACGACGGGTTTTCGTTCCCGGAGATCGAGCCGCGCCTGTTCTCGTTCAACTCGCCGTACGGCGCCTGTCCGAACTGCCACGGCCTCGGGACCGCCGAGCTGTTCAGTGAAGAGATTTGCGGGATGTGCAGCGGAGATCGTCTTCGCACGGAAGCGTTGCATGTGTGGTTGCCGGGCGACAAATCCATCGTTGACCTCTCCGGCATGTCGATCGAAGCGGCCATCGATTATTTCCTCGAGGTCAAACTCACGGATCGCGAAAAAGAAATCGCCGGACCAATTTTGAAAGAGGTGATGAACCGTCTCCAGTTCATGCTGGATGTCGGGTTGCATTACCTCACGCTCAATCGCATGGCCGGCACGCTCTCCGGCGGGGAAGCGCAGCGCATCCGCCTCGCGTCCCAGGTCGGTTCGAAACTCGTCGGCGCGTTGTACGTCCTCGACGAGCCGACGATCGGGCTGCACCAGCGCGACAACGAACGGTTGATCGAAACGCTCACGCAGCTGCGCGACATCGGGAACACCGTGCTCGTGGTCGAGCACGACGAGGACACGATCCGCGCGTCAGATTTCATGATCGAAATCGGGCCGGGGGCCGGTATCCACGGGGGCGAAGTGGTCGCGATCGGAACCACCCCGGACATCTTTAAGGACAAGAAATCGCTCACGGCGGCGTATCTTCGCGGCGACAAGGTGGTGTCGGTTCCGAACAAGCGTCGCGACGTCGGGCGCGACTCGATAAAGATCAAGGGTGCGACGGAAAACAACCTAAAAAACATCGACGTCGACATTCCGCTGCGCCGATTCGTGTGTATCACCGGCGTGTCCGGTTCGGGTAAGTCCACGCTCGCGTACGACACGATGTACAAAGAACTGTCCCGCCGCCTGTACGGATCAAAACCCACTCCGGGCAAACATAAATCCATCCTCGGGATCGAATACATCGACAAGGCGATTCTCATCGATCAATCCGCTATCGGCCGCACCTCGCGTTCAAACCCGGCGACCTACACCGGCGCCTGGGGACCGATCCGCGAAATCTTCGCCGCGACCGAAGAGGCGCGCTACCGCGGCTACAAAACGGGACGCATCAGCTTCAACGTCCCCGGCGGACGCTGCGAGACCTGCGAGGGCCACGGCACGATCGCGATCGAAATGCACTTCCTTCCGACCGTGTACGTCACC
>CAZOPY010000132.1:0-2692 GCA_964581945.1 uncultured Gammaproteobacteria bacterium
GCGCAGCGCGCTGTTGCGCATCCAGGGCTTGTGTCCGAACCGCTCGGCGCCCGGATAGGGAAAGGCCGCCGTGAGTCTCGGGGCGTTCCCGAGGAAGATGCGCATGTAGAAGAACTTCTTCTTCATCTCCGACATGGCGAACAGCCACATCGTGGCGAACAGGATGGCCAGGATCGAAACGACCGCGAGAGCGGCCAGGAGCAGGGACTGAGACATCGGCACCTCCAGGGGCCGAACGCTACACGATTTTGGCTAACTTGTCAAGCATGATTCCTGGCCATATTCACATAAAAAACGGCGTCCTACCCGATAATCCCGGGGTGTATTTTTATTACGATGCTGTCGGGAAGCTGATGTATATTGGGAAGGCAACGTCGCTCAAAAAACGGGTCGGGTCGTACTTTACGAAGGCACATGATCACCGGATCGCGGAGCTTGTTTCGAAGATCGCGCGGATCGAGTACATCGAGGTGCCGACGGTGATCGAGGCACTGGTGCTTGAGGCGAACCAGATCAAAGCGCACGAGCCGCCGTACAACGTGCTCCTTCGGGACGACAAAAGTTTTTTGTATCTCGTGGTCACGAATGAAACCTATCCGCGGCCGCTCCTCATGCGCGGGCTCGAGCTTCAGCGACTCGGGATCAACCCGTTCGAGAAAAAACTCACGGCAGCGGCGAAGAAAAAGTTCCTGGCGGTGTTTGGCCCGTACACGAGCGGGCCGATGTTGCGTCGCGCGCTCGATTACATCCGCCGCATCATCCCGTGGAGCGATTGCCAGCCGCCCGAGGTGACCGGCCGCGCGAAGGCCTGCTTCAACGTCCATCTCCACAAATGCCCGGGCGTGTGCACAGGCGCGATCTCGCCGAAGGACTACCGAAAAATCATCCGTCGGTTTATCCTCTTTTTCGAGGGAAAGAAGAGCCAGCTCATCCGTCAGCTCGAACGCGACATGCGCGCGGCGTCGCGCGAACAGAAGTTCGAGGAAGCGGGGCGCCTTCGCAACAACATCTACGCCCTTGAACACATTCAGGACGTTGCGCTCGTCATGCGCGAGGATGTCGAACTCCCGCTCGCAAAAATCGAGGAAAGCTATCTGGACCTGAACGGACGGATCGAGGCATACGACATCTCAAACATCTCCGGAACGTCGGCCGTCGGTTCGATGGTGGTGTTCGAGCAGGGCAAGCCGGCGAAGGATCTCTACCGCAAATTCAAGATCAAAACCGTGAAGGGGAGCAATGACGTGGCGATGCTCGAAGAGGTTATGCATCGCCGACTGCGCCAGGCGATCGTTCATCCGAAACAATGGCCGCTGCCCGTCCTCATGGTCATCGACGGTGGCGAGGGTCAGATCAATCGCGTCCAGCGGGTGATGAACGAGCTCGGGGTGCAGGTCCCGCTCATCGGCATTGCCAAGGGGTTCGATCGCAAACAGGATCGTCTTGTGTACGAACAGGAGAATTTCGAACTCGCGCGCGTCGCGAACCGCGGCAAGGAAATTTTTCAGCGCGCGCGTGACGAAGCGCACCGTTTTGCGGTATCCTATCACCGTAAGTTGCGCTCGGCGCGATCGCTCAAGGGCGAAGAGTAACCCCGCGTTCATGTCGCCATCCGTTTTCTCGGGAATAAACCCGATTTCGGCCGTATGGAGTAACATCACGGCCGTTTTTTCGTTGCTCTTTGCAGCGGCCACCAATCTGCTGCTCGGCGCCAACACCCTTGAAATGGTCGAGATCTCCGATGAAGAACTCGCCCGGCGGATGGGGCAGGGCGATGAGGAAGCGTTCAACCGCCTGTACGAGCGGTACTTTCCGAAGGTGTACGGATTCGTGGTCAGGCGCGTGAGCCATCATGAGGTCGCCGAGGACCTCGTGTCGGACGTTTTCATGAAAGCGTTTGCGCATCGACGGAATTTCGTCTGGAAGACCTCCTTCGCCGCCTGGATCTTCCGCATCGCCACCAATCGGCTCACGGATCACTACCGCACGCGCAAGACGACCGAGGAGCTCGACGATGAACACACGGATCATCCCTCCGGCGCGCTCGGTCCGGAAGGGAATGCGGAACAGAAATTGCTCGGGGAAGAGCTCGAGCGCGTCATCGAACGACTGAACGAGCGCGAACGGATGATCGTCACGATGAAATTCTACGCCGAGTGTACGAACGAAGAGATCGCGAAGGCGCTGAACGTGACACCGAACAACGCCGGCGTCATTCTTCACCGGGCGCTCGCCAAATGCGAAAAGCTCGCATCCGAAAAGCTGAAGGCGATGATGGCCAGCTGATCTATGGATACGAACAACGAGCACAACCGTAATCCCGAGAACGACCCCTCGTTGAAAGGCATAGGCGGTCTTTTGAGCCGCCGTGCTAAATCTATTGATTCGACGCCACGTCCGGGGTTCAGGGAGGCGCTGCTCGCCCGCCTGCGCGAGGCCCGGAAGGCTCCAAGTATGTCTAAGATCTCCCTTGCCGCCCTCTTTTCCAGCGCGGCCGTCCGTTTTGCCGCCGCCGGCACCACCGTTCTGGTCGTTCTGGTGATCGCCGTGCTCGTGTTCCAGCCGTACTTCGGCGTTAAGGTCGCCTACGCGGCCGACGAGTTCACGCTCACCCCGGAGACCTCCGACGCGCTCGGTGTCGATTAGTCGACCGTGTTCAATCTGGAAAGTCGCGATCCGATGTCCAAATCCG
>CAZOPY010000133.1:0-2663 GCA_964581945.1 uncultured Gammaproteobacteria bacterium
GGAACGATCCGCCTGTCGCTCGCCCGCTCCAAACGCCGCGGACGCATGGTGGCGCTCCCCGAAGGCGGCGAGGGCAAAGAGGCGATCACCCACTACGAAGCGCTCGAACGATTCAAGACGACCACGCTCGTGCGCGCGAAGATCGAGACCGGCCGCACCCACCAGATCCGCGCCCACTTCCGCGCGCTGAACCATCCGGTGGTCGGCGACCCGCTCTACTACAACATCCACATGCGCCACATCAAACCGATCCCGCTCGATCGCCTGTTTCTGCACGCCGCCAAACTCACGATCCCGCTCCCGAACGGTGAAACGAAAACGTTCGAAGCCCCGCTCCCGCCCGAGCTCGCCGAATTGCTCAAAACGTTGCCCAACAAGTAACTATGCCAGGAAACCTGTACGTCATTACGGGCCCGAGCGGGGTCGGTAAAACCACGGTTGCGCACGAACTGCTGAAGCGCCGCGAAAACCTTTCGCGACTCATCACCTGCACGACGCGCGCCATCCGTCCCGGCGAGAAGGACGGCGTTGACTATCACTTCCTATCGAAAGACCAGTTTGCCGAACTGGTCGCGGCCGGCGAGATGTTCGAGTACGCCCATCACTACGGCAACGACTACGGCAATCGCACGGCGGATCTAAACCGTCTCCTTGAGAGCGGCAAGGACGTCCTCATGGTTCTCGACGTTGTGGGCGCCAGGACCGTGCACCAAAAACGGCCAGACGCGTTCGTGATCTTTATCACCCCCGACTCCCCGGACATCCTGCGTAAACGCATTGAGCGGCGCGATCCGAGCAAGGCCGCCAACGTGGAAGAACGTCTGAGCGCCCTCCCCGAAGAAATGGCGTTTGCGGAAGAATGTCAGGCCGTCGTCGAAAACCAGGACGGAAAACTCGATGAAACGATCGCCGAGGTCGAACGGCAGATGGATGCGCACGCCCAGGCGGTCTCTTGACGCTTTTTCGCTTCCCTGCTATCTTTTCGGCACATTCAGCACTTGTGAATGAGCCCTGAGCGGACCTGCGTCCCTGGGCCCCTCTGACACGTGACTAACATCATTGGTATGGCAGACGAAGACCAGAAGGTCCCGGCCGCTCCGGAGGCCGAGGCGCCGAAGGCGGAGGAAAAGAAAGAGGAACCGAAGGCCGAGGCCGTTGTCGAGATGGCCACCTCGACGGGTGACGAAGAGGCCAAGCATGCGGGCAAGGTGATCAAGATCGAAGAGCTCCGCCCGGGCATGACGGTCCGCATCCACGAGCGCATCAAAGACGTGTCCCCGAAAGGCGAGGAACGCGAACGCATCCAGATCTTCCAGGGAATCATCATGGGGATCCGCGGAGGCGGCATCCAGAAGACGATGACCATCCGCCGCATCGCGAAGGGCTACGGCGTGGAAAAGATCTATCCGCTGAACACCCCGATCATCGCCAAAATCGAACTGGTCAAAACCGCCAAGGTCCGCCGCGCGAAACTCGCGTTCCTCGGCGACCTGCGCAATCCGTTCAAGCGCAAGCTGAAGGAGACCTGGGTGGAAACAAGCAAGTAACTGATGACTCCCGCCGCTGGCGGGGGTTTTGATTTGGACGTGGTACACTGAGCTCGGTATGCGTCGATTATTTCCTCTCTTCCTTCTCGCTTCCCTACTCGTCTCCGGTTGCGGTCGCCCGCCGGAGGCGCAGGTTAACGTCCCGTTCACCTCGCAAGCGCCAGCCGGAGATTGGTCCGAGCCGTGGCAGGACGCCTGCGAAGAAACGTCCATCTACATGGTCAGCAGTTTTTATCAGGACGACCAGATCAAGCGAGACGAGGCCGTGCAAAAGATCAAAGATATTTTCGCCGTCAAAAACAAAGACTTCCAGGTGAGCCAGGACGAATCGCTCGCGACCATTGCCGCGCTCATCGACGATCTTGATCTCCCGTGGCACGCGCGCATCGTGCCCGACCCGAGTGCGGACGATCTCAAAAACGAACTCGCCGCTGGCCGGCCGATCATCGTCCCGGTGTACGCCCCTGCGCTCGGCGATCCGTACCTTGGGAGCGGCGTCGAATATCATGTCCTGGTCCTGACCGGCTACGACGACACGGACGGCGTATTCATCGTGAACGATCCGGGAACGTCGCACGGCGAGGGACTCCGCTTCCCAACCGACACCTTCATGGCCGCCATCCACGATCTGAACCCTGCCGACGCCGATGCCGGCAAAAAGGCGGTGCTGTTCACGGAACAAAACAGCTGGGCCGATTGGTTCGAAGGACGTTAAATGCAAAACCCCGCCCGGGCCGGTCCCGAGCGGGGTTTATTTTTGATGCTTGTCCCTCCGTAGCTTTAGCGAAGGGGGATTAGATGTTCTGCGCGTCGCTCTCGGTCATGATCTCAAGACCGAGCGGGAGCGTGTAGAAGTCTCCGCCACTCAACGTGACGATGTTCTGGTTCCACGCCGGGCCGACCACCGTGTAGGCGATCGTCTGGGTCGTGAGCCAGTGGAGCTTCCCGTCCGTCCCGACGACGTACACCTTCGGGTCGCCGGAGAGTTTGATCTCCGTGCCCGGCTTGTACGTGGCTGCGCCGCCAGCCGTGTAGGAAGCTACCGAGGCGAGCGGCTTCACTTCGGTCCAACTGTTGAACCACGAGAAGTAGACCGACTCGTTCGGGATCGTGTAG
>CAZOPY010000134.1:0-2647 GCA_964581945.1 uncultured Gammaproteobacteria bacterium
CCGCGTCCTTGTGCTTGTTCGGATCCTTGTCGTACAAGAAATCAATGTTCGATAGGTTCACGAGCAGCTTCGCCTTGAGGCGCTTCGCGAGCCGGGTCGCGACGTAGTCCGTGGACCAGCCCGGTTTCCATCCGGCGCACACCAGCACGGACTCCTTCCATTTCGTGAGCGGCGCGGTCGGATCCTTGAACATGACCGGGTTCGCCTCGCGACGGAAAATCGTTCGGAGCAGATGACCGTTCAATCGCGTCGAGTGAATCCCAAGCCAGTCAAGGTCGTCGCGCGTGAGATCGGTCACCTCGCGTGCGGCGTTCTGATATTGCCGGGCGGTTCCGCCTCCGCCGACCACGATCACAAACCGCCAACCCCTTGCGATATGCTTCTTTAGAAGATCGTGAAACCCGCGCAAAAATTCGGTGTCGATGCCGCCGTTTGGAACCACGAGCGAACCGCCGACGGAGAGCACGAGCGTGGACGGGTGGACGTTGTGTTGGTGTTTCATAAAAATCCCCTCGCGATCGCGAGGGGTGGTCAATCAAGATTCGTTGGCGTGTTTGATGAGCCAGTTGGTGGCAAGCCCCACGATCCACAGGAACACGGCGGCCATGAGCGCCGGCACGAACCCGTCGATCGTGATCCCCTTCACGATCGTCGACACGAGCCAGAGCATGAGCGCGTTCACGACGAACACGAACAGGCCGAGGGTCACGATCGTCACCGGCAAGGTCAGAATCAAAACGATCGGCCGCACGAGTGCGTTCACAAGACCCAGGATCAGGGCCGCGATCAACGCCGCGTAAAACGACTGGACGTGGAACCCTGGGATGATGTACGCGGCCGCGAGCAGCGCGAGCGCGTTCAGAATCCAGCGGAGAATGAGAGACATAGTTATTCGGCCGCTTCTTCCGCGGCAAATTTCTTTTTAATCTCCTTCACCTTGTTCTCGACCTCGGACAGTTTTTCCTTGCACGCCTTGGCCAGTTCCAGCCCTCGTTCGAATTTTTTGAGCCCTTCGTCCAGATCCACGTCTCCCTGCTCGAACCATTCGGTGATTTTTTCGAGCTCTTCGAAGGCGGTGGAAAAGTTCACCTGTTTTGCTTTGGCGGTCATACAAGTTTTTGGCGGCCTTTGCCGTTTACGCGCAACACCTCCGCGTCAAACGATCCGCCGGACAATTGTACCGCGACGTCCGTCCCGATGTCGAGTTGCGCTGCGTTTTTGAGCACACGGCCGCCCGCGGACACGATCGCGTATCCGCGCTCGAGGACCCGTTTCGGATCCACGTTTTTGAGCACGCGTTCGTGCCCGTCGATCGCTTCGCGCAGGCGCGGAAGCCACAGATCCACCCGCTCGACGAGCCGGCGAAAGGCGGTCGCGAACCGTTCGCGTTGGCGCTCGAGCGCGAAGCCGATCATGCGGGTCGCGCGTTCGATCACGATCTTGCGATCTTCGAGTGTGTCCGTCAGCCGCGTTTCCATGTGGCGCGTCATGGTTTCCAGTTCGTACGTGACCTCGGAGCGGTTCGGGACGAGACGTTCCGCGCAGTTGCTCGGCGTCGACGCGTGGACGTCCGCGACGAATTCGCACAGCGACTCGTCGCGCTCATGTCCGATCCCACACACGACCGGGACGGCGGATTGAAAAACCGCGCGCGCCACCCGTTCGTCGTTGAACGCGTGCAGATCCTCGAGCGAACCGCCGCCGCGCGTCAGCACGATCGCCTCCGGCCGCTCACCGACCGGCAGCGCGTTCATGTGCGCGAGCGCACCGAGGATCTCGGACACGGCGAGCGCGCCCTGCACGTGCACGTGCGCGAACGCGACCTCTACCCCGCCCCAGCGGTTGTTCAGAATCCGCAAAAAATCTCCGTACGCGGCCGCGTCGCGCGAGGTAATGAGGCCGATTCGTGACGGAAACCGCGGGAGCGCGCGTTTTCGAGCGGGCTCGAACAGCCCTTCGGCCTGCAGTTTCTTTTTTAACAGATCGTATGCGCGTTTGAGCGCACCTTCCCCGACCGGTTCCATCTTCTGCACGTCGATCTGGAACGTGCTCCACGTTTTCACGCCCGGGTACCCGAACACGCGCACGCGCATCCCGTCTTCGAACGCGCCCTGAACCTTGAACGTCGTCGTAAAACAGGCGACCTTTGTTTTCGCCTCGACCTCGTCCTTCAAATCGAAAATAATCCACTTCCCGTCCTTCACGGTGAATCCGCTCACCTCGCCCTCGACGACGATCTCTTGCGACGGAACGTGTTCGCGCAAGACCGCGTTGACGATTTGGAGATATTGGCTGACGGAGAGAACGTGCGGGTCACTCATAGATGAAAGGTTTGCGTCTTCGCGGTACACGGATAGCCGTGGCGAATGTGGAACGCGCCTCGCCCCGGATCCAAGGTGATCGAGGCGATCGTTCGCGTCTTGCGCATCGGGTTGGGGAGGATCGGCGAATGGTTGCAGACGGAATCGGGAAAATTGTGATGATCCGCGAGCGCGCGTTCGAGCCGTCCGATCGTGAGCGTCTTCGCCCCGTCGAGCACCTCCGAAACGCGGCTCCAGCGAAAATGAGAAAAGGTGCGCGGCTCTTTTTCCAGGCGCTCGAACGCGGGCGTCTGGAAAAAATTCGTGTGCGCCAGAAACCGGCGGCG
>CAZOPY010000135.1:0-2622 GCA_964581945.1 uncultured Gammaproteobacteria bacterium
GCCCTTGTTGCCGTGGCGGCCGGCCACCTTGTCGCCCACCTGGATTTTGCGCAGGTCCGCGACCGAAACCTGGATCGTTTTCACGACCCCCGGCGGGAGCTTGTCGCCCGCTTCGCGCGAGAACACCTTCACGTCCACGACCTTCCCGTGTTCGCCGTGTTCGAGGTACAGCGACGAGTCGCGCACGTCGCGCGCTTTCTCGCCGAAGATGGCGCGGAGCAATTTCTCTTCGGCTGACAGTTCGGTTTCGCCCTTCGGGGTGATTTTCCCGACCAGGATGTCGCCGGACTTCACCTGCGCGCCGATGCGAATCACGCCCTCGGCGTCGAGGTTCTTCAATTTCTCTTCGGACACGTTCGGAATGTCGGCGGTGATCACCTCCGGCCCCAGTTTCGTGTCGCGAACGTCGACCGTGTAGTGCTCGATGTGCACCGACGTAAAGCGATCGTCGTGCACGAGGCGCTCCGAGAGAATCACGGCGTCTTCGTAGTTGTACCCGTCCCACACCATGAACGCGACGAGCGCGTTCTGGCCGAGCGCGAGCTCGCCCTGGTCCACGGCCGCGGAGTCCGCGATGACGTCGCCGCGCTTCACCTTCACGCCCGGCAGCACGTTCGGCCGCTGGTTGATACAGGTCGAGGCGTTGGAGCGAATGAATTTGTTCAAACGATAATCATGGACGTTGTTTTTCGCGTCCGTGATCTGGATGTGCGATCCGTCCACCGCCGACACCATGCCGTCTTCCTCGGCGACGATGACGTGGCCCGAATCGTACGCGGCGCGGAACTCGGCGCCGGTCCCGATGATCGGGGCCTGCGGCTTGATCGTCGGCACGGCCTGGCGTTGCATGTTCGTTCCCATGAGCGCGCGCGTCGCGTCGTCGTGTTCCAGGAACGGGATGAGCGCGGTGCCGATCGACACGATCTGCGTGGACGACACGTCGACGTAATCGATCTCGGAGGCCGGGATGATCTGCGGCTCCCCGTGTTTGCGGGCGGACACGAATTCCTGCACCACGTAGCCGTCCGCATCAATGTCGATCGTGGACGGAGCGGTCGTGCTCTTCTCTTCTTTAAAGGCGTTGATGAATTCAATCTCGTTCGTCACCTTCATGCGCGTTTTGCCGCCCTTCTCTTCTTTCACCACCTTGCGGTACGGCGTTTCGATGAATCCGTACTTGTTGATGATGGCGTAGGAAGCCAAGTGGCCGACGAGCCCGATGTTCGGACCTTCCGGAGTCGCGATCGGACAGATGCGGCCGTAGTGGGTCGGGTGCACGTCGCGGACTTCGAATCCGGCGCGTTCACGCGACAAACCGCCCGGGCCCATCGCCGACATGCGGCGCTTGTGCTCGAGCTCGGCGAGCGGATTCGTCTGGTCCATGAACTGGGAAAGCTGCGAAGACATGAAGAACTCGCGCACCGCGCCGATGACCGGGCGGGCGTTGATGAGGCGGGCCGGCGTCAGGGCCTCGAGGTCCTGGGTCGACATGCGGTCCTTCACGATGCGCTCCATGCGCGCGAGCCCGACGCGGAAGCGGCCCTGGATGAGCTCGCCCACGGCTCGGACGCGGCGGTTGCCAAGGTGGTCCACGTCGTCCGGGTCTTCCTGCGTGATGTTCAACCGAATGACTTCGCGCACGATCTGCACCAGGTCTTCCTTGTGGAGAATGCGGCGCTCTTCCGGCGACACCTCCTCTTCCGTCGCCTCGAGACCGAAGCGCAGGTTGAACTTGAAGCGGCCGACCTTGCCCAGGTCGTAGCGATCGAAGTTGAAGAACATCGAATGGATGAGGGACTTCGCGTTGTCCGGGGTCGCGAGGTCGCCCGGGCGGATGCGCTTGTACACTTCGATGAGACCGGAGTCCTCGTCTTTGGACGCGTCCTTGTTCAGGGTCGCTTCGATGTAGTGGTTCATCGGGTGCGTGTCGATGTCCTCGAACAGCTTCACGATCTCCTCGTCGTTCGTGTACCCAAACGCGCGCAGGAGCGCGGTCACCGCGACCTTGCGCTTACGATCGATCTTCACCCAGATGACGTTCTTCGGATCGGTTTCGAATTCCAGCCAGGCCCCGCGGTTCGGGATGATCTTCGCGCCGTAGTACCGGCGGCCGCGCTGGATTTCTGCTGTGAAAAACGCTCCGGCCGAACGCACGAGCTGCGACACGATGACGCGCTCGATCCCGTTGATGATGAACGTCCCGCGCGGGGACATGACCGGCAGGTCGCCGAGGTAGATCTCCTGTTCCTTGGTCGAGTTCGTACGCTTGTTCACGAGACGCGTCTTGATGCGCAGCGGCGCTTCGTACGTCACGTTCTTGTTGCGCGACGTCACCTCGTCGAATTTCGGCTCGTCGAGGTAATAATCGTCGAAGTACAGCTCGAGGTCGCGGCCGATGAAATCCTTAATCGGATTGATCTCGTCAAACAGCTCGCGCAGGCCTTCCTTCAAGAACCAGTCATAGGAACGCGACTGGACCTCGGTCAAATCCGGCAGCTCGAGCGCGTCCGGTGACGAACCAAAGCGCTGGCGCTTGGTCTCCTTGGGCGGGGTGTATTTAAAAATGGGCATAGTTTGGTTAAATTTCGCTTGATTGATGAAAATAAAACGACATCCACTTGG
>CAZOPY010000136.1:0-2612 GCA_964581945.1 uncultured Gammaproteobacteria bacterium
GCGGATTTTTTCCGAGCGGGCGCCGACCCCGATCTGGCCGCGGCGGGCATCCTCGCGTTCCTTGCGCGCCTTTTCGACCTCGAGCGCGTACAGGCGGGAACGGAGCACGGTCATCGCGCGTTCGCGGTTCTGCGTCTGGCTGCGTTCGTCCTGGCAGGTGACGATCAGTCCAGTCGGAATGTGGACGATGCGCACGGCCGAATAGGTCGTGTTCACGCTCTGCCCGCCATGCCCGCCGGCGGTCATCGTGTCGAGACGGATATCTTTCGGATCGATCTTTACGTCGACCTCCTCGGCTTCCGGAAGCACCGCGACGGTCGCGGTCGAGGTGTGCACGCGTCCGGCTTTTTCCGTCTCCGGCACGCGCTGCACGCGATGGACGCCGGACTCGTACTTCAATTTGCTGTACACGTTTTTTCCATTGATCGAAAAAATCACTTCTTTGAATCCGCCGAGGTCACTCTGGTTCGAGGAGATCAGATTCATCTTCCATCCCTGGCGCTCGGCAAAACGGGTGTACATCCGCAAGAGTTCGCCCGCAAAAATCCCGGCCTCGTCGCCGCCCGCGCCCGCGCGGATTTCGACCACGGTGTTTTTCTTGTCGAGCGGGTCCGGCGGGACAAGCGCGACGACAAATGCTTCCTCAAGCTTCGGCACCAATGCGCCCAGCTCCGTGATTTCCGCCTCCGCGAGCGCGCGCATTTCCGGATCGTTCGACCCGGTCAGCGTTTCCTTCGCCCCCTGCAGATCCCTCGCCCCCTTTTCATACCGCTCCCCAACCTCCACGACCTCCTTCATGTCCAGATACGCCTCGTGCGCCTCGCGCAACTTTTTGGGATCGCTAAGCACGCCTGGATCCGCCATGCGGGATTCGAGCTCTGTCAGTTCGGCGCGTTTGTCGGCGAGAGATTTCAGGAGGTCCATAGAAATAAAAAGCGTCTTTCGAACATGAAAGACGCTTTGGGATCGTTACTTCTCGGCCTTGGCTTTCGCTTTGGTCTTTTTGGCCGGAGCGGCCTTTTCGACCTCGGCGATCTTGGCCGCTTTGTGCGCCGCGCGTTTTTCCTTCTTCACCTTCTTGCCCGTGGCGACGGAGGCTTTCTTCGAGGTGCGTTCCGTGAATTTCTCCACGCGACGCGCCGTGTCGAGCATCTTCTGTTTCTCGCCGGTGAAGAACGGGTGGCAGGCCGCGCACAGTTCGACATGAATTTCCTTCATGCTCGAGCCGACGACGTACTCCTTGCCGCAGGCGCACTTGATCTTGGCGTCTTCAAAATATTCTGGGTGAATTTCTTTGCGCATATCATTCAAATAAGGACGCGGGGAGTGTATCAGAACCCGAAATCGCTGTCAATCCGGCCCCGTTTAAAAGAAAAACGCCCACCGCTAGAGCGCGGTGAACGTGACGACGATGGAAGCACCGGGGCCTCCATCGGAGATTTCGACCTTGACCAGGCCGCGCCAGGCGCGCTGGAGCGACTTCACCTTCCTCTTGTAGTCGGTGGCGCTCGTGAACCCGCACTCCTTCCGGTTGTACCTCTCTCCGTAGGCGACCTTCGTGAGAACCCAGCCCCGGTCGAGCAGGTGGTTGATCACGATGCCGCACTCGAGGAGGTTCCGTGTGGCGATCGGCGCCTCGGCGATGACTGTACGGCGGAAAAGCTCCCGTCGCAGCGACAGCCACAGCTCGCCGAGCATCTGCACCCGGCGCTGGTCGACGAACGACCCCCAGGTCGTGCCCGCGACGGGCAGGTTGACCTCCTGCTTCCAGGGATCGATCGAGCGGTCCATCATGGGCCGCTCGGAGTCACCGTGCTGCGCCTGCTCGAGCCAGATGTCGATCAGGGCATGACGCTCTTCGGCCTTGCCTTCGTCGATGCCGACGCCGAGGAAGACGAAGAAGACGCGCATCGTCTCCCTGAACTCCTGAGGCGACATCGCCTCGGTCATGTATCGGGCGAGGACGGAATCCCAGATTCGGTAGACCAGGCCTCCGTCCTTGCGCCTTGCGTGGAGCTGCAGCGTAGTCATCGCACCCTCCTGTTTCGACGACCGAGGAACGTATCACGACCTCGGGTCTGAGTCAAGATTGGCAGACCATTCGAGCTCTGGCATGATGGCGTTCGTTATGGGGACTTCCATTGACCTGTTCGATTACGAACTGCCGCCTGAGCGCATCGCGCAGGAGCCGGTTGAACCTCGAGATTCCTCGAAGCTGCTTTTGCTTGATCGGGGGACGGGGGCGATTCGCCACACCGTGTTTCGCGAGATCATGGGCGAGCTGCATCGCGGCGACGTGCTCGTGATGAACGACTCGAAAGTTTTTAAAGCGCGGTTGCGTGGTCGCGTCGGGAAAAGCGACGTCGAAGTGTTTCTGTTGCGCCCGCACTCTCGCGGGTGGGAGGCGCTTTTGAAGCCTGGGCGACGAGCGAATGTCGGGGACGAAATCGATCTGTCCGGCCTTACCGCTCGGGTGCTTGAAAAACAGGAAGACGGCACGGTCCTGCTTGATCTCGGCGCGAGCGTGGACGCGGTGTTCGCATATACGGACGCGCATGGGGAAGTGCCAACGCCGCCGTACGTAAAACAACCGAGCACGCTCGAACGGTATC
>CAZOPY010000137.1:0-2580 GCA_964581945.1 uncultured Gammaproteobacteria bacterium
GAGCGGCGGTAGGAGTCCGTACCAGCGAACGTGACGCGTCCGCGTGCGCCCTGGGGCGCGAAGCGCATGAGCACACCGGAGAGCCCCGGGCGCGATCCATTCGTCGCGACTGAGAACAGCACCTGCCCAAGCGCCTGTCGGAAGGCGTCCGCAGGGATTTTGAATGATTGTTTCGCGTTCACGGACGGGACAAGCGGGAAATCCGTTGACGGCAGGCCGTTAATTTTCGTTTTATAGGAACCGCATTCGATAAACAGCGTCTGGTCTTCGGTTTCCATGTCCACCTTTTCGTTCGGTAACAGGTTTACGTAGTCGAAGAACAGTTTTGAGGGGACGGTGATGTCGCCATTCTCATCCACCTTGCCGCGCACAAGGCAGCTAACGGCGATTTCCAGGTTGGTGGCGGTCAGACGGATGTTTCCGTTGTTCGCGACAACCAGGACGTTATTGAGAATCGGGAGGTTCACGTTCTTCGATGGAATGTGACTCGTGATGGCGAGTCCGGTGTGGAGGTTGTCCTTCGTGCACGAGAATTTCATACGTCGTCCGACCTCCTTGTTACGATTGGTTTTTTAATAATCTTTTTTATCGTAGTAACAGTAGGGATGGGGATAGTGTGGACGGATGCTGAAACACCGCGGGGTTGTGAGATGAATTCGCCGCACGCCCTGTTGAAAGAGATGTGATGGAGGAGGACGTCTGGCGGGGGAAAACTTTTTTCCGCAACGACGGTCGAAATGCATCCGCGGTTTCTCCACGTCCATCGCACAGCGTTTTCGGTTCGCTTCGCGCACGATGTGCACACAGGCACAACGTGTGGATGGGATGTGGAGCGACCGCTTACAACGCGTACAGTCGTTGTTTGATCAGTTCAAGGTCGTGCTGCAAACGTTCGTCGTCCGGGAGCTTGGTCGAGATTTTTTCGTACGCGTGCATCGCGGTCGTGTGATCGCGCCCGCCAAGTTCGGTGCCGATCGACGGATAGCTCGACTTCATCTCTTCGCGCATGAGGAACATGATGATCTGGCGCGGAAAGGCCAGGCGTTTCTCGCGGCTTTTTCCAAGAAGATCCTCGATCTGCAGGTCAAAATAGGCCGCCACGGTCTGAATGAGCTGTTTGGTGGTGATGTTCTTCTTGCTTTTCATCGGTTGGAAGCTGGTCAACACCGGCTTCACAGTCTCGACCGTCGGCATGATGTTCTTGAACTGATGAAAGGCGATGATTTTGTTGAGTGCCCCCTCAAGTTCACGCACATTGCTTTGCACAACCATTGCGACGTGATGGAGAATCTCCGAATCCATGAGATATTTTTTCTCTCGGCACTTGGCCTCAAGGATCGCGATGCGGGTTTCAAAGTCCGGCGAACCGATATCCGCCATCATCCCCCACTCAAAACGCGAAAGGAGGCGCTGTTCCAGGGCCGGGATCGCTTTGGGCGGCCGGTCGGACGACAGTACGACCTGTTTGTTGTTTTGGTGCAGCGCGTTGAAGGTGTGGAAGAATTCTTCCTGGGTCCCCTCTTTTCCGGTGATGAACTGGATATCGTCGACAAGGAGGAGGTCGACCGTCCGGTACAGATCCTTGAATTCCTTGGCTCGGCCGGTGCGCACGGCATGGATAAAGTCGTTCGTGAATCGCTCACAGGTGACGTAGAGGACGCGTGTGCGCGGGTCGCGCTTCACGATTTCATTGCCAATCGCCTGCAACAAGTGGGTTTTTCCAAGTCCAACCCCTCCGTAGATGAACAACGGGTTGTACACCCCTCCCGGTTGTGCGGACACTGCCTGCGCCGCCGCATGGGCAAGCTCGTTCTGTTTGCCGACGATGTAGCTCGCGAAGCTGTACTTCGGATTGATGGAAAGTTCGATCGTGTCGGACGATGTGGACGAGCGGTCCATCGGATTGGCGGACGGAAAGGAGGAAACGGCAACGGCAACCGCCTCTTCCGGCTCCGCGGCTCCGGTGTCCATCGCCGAAAGCATGGACGGACGCATCTCCACGCGGTAATTCACGCTGCGCACGTGGTTGCTCGTAAACTGTTGGAGCAGATTTAAAATATCTTTGTGGTACTTCTTCTCGAGCCACGCTTTGGTAAAGGTGTTCGGGACCCCCACGATCACTTCCGGCTCCTGGCAGCCGACGATAAAGGTGTTTTTAAACCACGTCGTGAAATTGGCCTTGCTGAGCTTTAGTTCCAGCTCACCCAGGACCGCTTGCCAGAGCTCGTTCGTATTCATACGTGGACGCTAACTGGGAAAAAAAGCGTTTTTTCGGCTCGGTCGATTTCTGTTTTTCTCGTGTGCTTCGGTAGTGTAGATCATCTATCCACATGTGGGCAAGTGCTGTGCACGTGCGTAAAGGGGTTGATAACTTGTGGATGGCATGGTATAAGTTTTGGGTATGCCAAAACGTACCTATCAACCGAAGAAACGCCGGAAGTCCAAGGTCCACGGTTTTCGTGCTCGCATGAAAACAAGCGCGGGCCGCAAGGTCTTGAAGCGCCGCATGCAGCGTGGCCGCAAACGCCTCGCCGTGAACCTCTCGGACCTGGACGGCTCCGGCGCCCGGCCCCTGGGTTT
>CAZOPY010000138.1:0-2497 GCA_964581945.1 uncultured Gammaproteobacteria bacterium
GATGGACGGCGGCCCCGCCATTGCCAATCAATACCGCCTGCGCCTGCACGAACACTTCCAGGGCCCCATGGGCTTCGGCACGCCGGACGACGGCGAAGCCTGGGAACGCGTGCAGAAAGGCGCGAGCGCGGGCGAGAACCTCTGGATCATGGTCAACCGCGGCCTGCCCGGCGAGAAGCCCGGCGCCGACGGTCCGCGCGGCGACGTGAGCGCCGAGACCGGCATGCGCGCGGCCTACCGCCAGTGGCTCAAATCGATGACGGCCTGAACGACGGAGCGGTCGCGTTTGATATCGTGCTTGGCGTCACTTCGTCGCTGGACACGGATTTCGATGGATTGAACCCGGACGACGTGACGGTTTACACGGACGATAACGACACGCCGGCGGGGGCGTTCGACTTCGACAACGTCGCTGATTTCTCAACCGAAGACATCGCCGCCGAACTGGGCATCGATTGGTTCGAGCACAGCTATTACGGCCACGGCCAACTGATGCTCGATGGGGGAGCCACGTCGGTCGATTTGAATGGAACGCGGGTGCGGCCGGGATGCCAGGTCACCATCAGCGGCACCGACTATACGGTCATTCGCATCTGGCAGGACGACACGACCGGATTTGTGACGCTGACGGACGAGGATCATACCGATCCGCAGACTCTCGACAACAGCTTGGCCAGCGGCGTTGTCACGCGCATCGTCTGCGCCAAACCGGGCAACGAAGGCGGGCGGCTTCATTCGGAATTCGTAAACGACCAGCGAGTGGACGCCAACGTCAGCAGCTACGATCTGCTTTACGATCCGAATAATGACCTTCTCTGGAGTGATAACGGTTTAGCTTCTTATCTTGACCTGACAACAAACACGTTTACCAACGGGTTGGCGCACGGCTCCGGTTTCGAGGCGCGCCCGGCGCTCGACACGACACGCGACCGTTTGTGGTTCCCGAACGGCGATGACGACTCGATCACGGTGTTCGACACCACCACGCAAGGCTATGCCTTCACGGATCTGGTCGGAAGCACGTTCACGACTTGCGACGGACCGGAGTCGGCTATGTACGAAAGCGTCAATGATCTGATTTGGGTTGTCTGCGGGGCATCTACCGCGGCGGATACATTGTCCTGGCTAGACCCGGACGACGGCAGCCTTCTCGGGACGGTCTCCCTCGAATCATCGGCAAGCGGTTCGTTCAACTCGCGTGGGCTGGTCTACGATTCCGTCGATGACACCGTATGGGCGATCATTGACGACGGCCGGCAGATGGTCGGCGTTACCGGCGCGACCGGCGCCTACGCGTTCACCACGCTCGCAGACAGCACCTTCCGGCTGCCGGTGATCGCCTACAGCTTCACGAATACGAATGATGTCGGCTACGATCCGGTCACCAATTCGATCTGGGTTCCAAACGGACAGTGCGATCCGACGTATGATGACTGGGTTGTGAAAATGGATGCCGCAACCGGCAAAGCACTCGCCTCGTACCAGATTTCCGGCTGCGCTACCAGCATCACCATGGACTTGACTCGTCGGGTTGCGCTGTTCGCCAGCGACAATTCGGGTTCGTTTACGGAAATCGACCTCGACTCCGGCAAAGATCTGGGACGCCACCCGGCGATGGATTCGGGCTACGGCGTCACGATCGATGGCGAGGAGGATGTGTGGTACGGCACCTACGTCGATTCGTTGCAGGAATACGTGCGAAACGGGGTTCCTACCGATCAATTCTACGCGTTGGCCACCAACAATGCCGGCCAGGTCGATGTTTCTACCTGGGAGTCGATCACGGGCGTGACGGTGGATCAGACGCTCGACGGTCAGCAGCTGTATTACGCCGTTTCCTTCGACGGCCGGCACACCTGGAAGGTCCGCGGATCGTGGCGCGCAATCGCATCGGATCTGGCCTCGGTGACCGGCGGGGTCGACGGCGATTGGTATTACATTGACGACGCCGACGTCTGGAACGCCGCGCCGTCGAACACCCAAGAAGAGGCGATTTCGCTCGCGATCGAGAACGGTCCGACCTTCAACCAAACGCTCGACGCGCCCACCTTGGCCGGCCTGTCGTCTGCGCAGTGGGAAGAGGCGGGCGGATTCGATCCGGGAACGACGACCACCCTCGACCTGGCAGCGATCGTCTTCTCCGACGACGTCCATAATGATCCGAGCGTTGATTCGGTGGCGTTCTCGTTCAGCATCGCCTCGAGCGCAGGGGTTACCGTCACGGAAACCGGCGGGACCACCGACGTAACGGAAGGCGGAGCCACGGACACGTACGACATCGTGCTCGATTCCATGCCAACCGACACGGTCGACATCACCGTCTCGCCGGACGCCCAGTGCACCACCGACGCCCCGGGTGGGGTGTTGAGCTTCACGACCGGCACCTGGAACATCCCGCAAACCGTCACCGTCACCGCCGTCGATGACGACATCGATGAGGCGTCTCCGCACACCTGCGTCATCACGCACAGCGCCTCCTCCCTCGACCTCGACTACA
>CAZOPY010000139.1:0-2475 GCA_964581945.1 uncultured Gammaproteobacteria bacterium
GCGTTCTGGGGCGCTCCCCTGCCCCAAACGGACCACGCGCGTCGCGCGGCCACGACCGCGCTCGCGATGAAGGCGCGTCTAGCCGAACTTCAGAAAAAATGGAAGGCCGAAGGAAAACCGGAGGTGAACATTGGCGTCGGCATCAACACTGGCAAGGTGATCATCGGCAACATGGGCTCGAAACAACGGTTCGATTACACCGTCATGGGGGATGACGTAAACCTCGCGTCACGTCTCGAAGGGTTGACCAAGCAATACGGCGTGACGATTCTCGTTTCCGAAGCAACCAAGCGCCAGCTCGGCGACGCCTACGTCACGCGTCCGATCGATCTCGTTGCGGTCAAAGGCAAAAAACAGCCCGTGCGGATTTTCGAACTGCTTGAGGATGATCAGCGCGCATTGGCCGAACGGTTCACCGCGGCGCTCGAGCTGTATCGGGCGCGGAAGTGGGACGAAGCGCGTGCTGGCTTCGCCGCGATCGACGACAAGGCATCGCACGTTTATCTCGAGCGCTGCGACCAAATGAAGCAGCAAGACCCGGGCCCGGACTGGGACGGCGTGTATGTGGCCACCTCAAAATGATCGGTGTATACTCGGGAGGTAATTCGTAAAGACCATCTATGAAAAGTCTTTCCTGCCACGACATGGGGGACGCCTCGTGCAACTTCGTCGCTACAGGCGCGACGCCGGAGGAAGTGATGAAAAAAATGCAGGCGCATGCCGTTCCGGAGCACCACATGACGGATTACGAGTTCACCTCGCCGAACGGTGTAGCGAAAATGATGGCCGCGATGAAGGACGCGTAACGCGACAGAAAACCCCGGGCTCCCCGGGGTTTTATGGTCTGGAAAAGGCGTACACGGTGTAATTGCCGCTCGTGTACAAGGGCCGCGCCCAGGCCGGAGGCATGGCGTCGTCCCAACCCGCGGCGCGCTCGAGCGGTCCGATGATCACGTGCGTGATCCCTGTGCGCGTGAGAAAGGTGTATTGATGCGCTTCCGACCAGCTGCCGAAAAAGGCGGCGAGGTCCTGTCGTTTCTGATCCCCGTTGATCGTATTCGCCCAGTGGCCCGCATATACGTCTCGGGCCGCGAACGCCGCAACGCGACTCAGATCGTCGGGCATCCCGACCACGACCGCATCTTCCGGAACGTTGGCGTGCATCCACTGGAGTGCATTCCATTGGTCCTGGTCGATATAAACGTGTGCTTCCTGGTCGATGATGGAAAAATATTTTTCGTAAATCTTCGCGTTGGTCGGAAGAAAATACCCGGTCAGCATCACGACACCGCACCCGCACACAAAGGCGAACAACGGCCAGCTGACGCGCTTCCTCATCCACGCGGCCAGGTGCATGATCGCCACCCCGCTCAGGATCGCGAGCGGAAACGACCACCCTTCAACCAGCCGGCGCTGGAAATCAAACGGGACGTACAGGATCGCGGGGACGCTCACGGCCCACACAAGCAGCGCGCGCCAGCGGAACTCCCGGAGCCGGTGTCGCGACACCCAGGCCCCGTACATCGCAAACGGGATCAGAAACCCGAGTCCGTAGGCAACGTTCAGAAACGACCCGGTCTTCGTGACGCTCTGAGCAAGCACGTCTCGATCGGCGGGCGTAACCCGCGTCACGAAGAAAAAATACAGGAGCACCGGCACGCTGACGGCGAGGATCAATCCAAGCGCGCGGATCTGTTTGTGATCCAGGCGTCCATGATAGAGCGACTCCACGGCCAGGATCACCCCCGCAAGCGCGTACAAGGTGATGGCGTGATACGGATGAAACAGGAACAGGACGATGAAACAGACGCCCGTCGCGAGCGCGTTTCGGCGCGTCGGGTGCTCGAACGCGAGCAAGAGCGTCCACACGCACAGAAGCAGCATGATGAGCGACGCGATGAAATGCGGACTGTACAGCATGGACGAAAACGCATTCACCTCGGCCACGCACAGGTCATAGGCCGTGAGCCCGCCGGGCGGCAACAACATGGGCGCGAACGTGGAGAGTGCGAGCCCGACCCCGCCCGCGAACAAAAACAGCACCCAGGCAACCAACCGCTCACGCACATCCCGCAAGAATACGCCGAGGAACGCGTACGAAGCGATACAGAGCGCCGGGACAAGGCCGACCCGCGCGACGTGGTAGGCGAGGAAAGACGGAAGCGCGAACGCGCGCCCGAGCCAGCCGACCAAGAGCCAAAACACGTTCAGCATCGGGGTCGTCTGTTCCGAGGTGTACAGGTTGCGCGCGAGGATGTGCCCGTCCTCGGCCTGCTGGATGAGCGACAGGTAATAGCCGTAGTCCTCCGGCGAGAGCACCTGGCCGTTCCAGGTCTGGCCGATCTGGACGCCGTGCCACCAACCGAAGACGGCCGGCAGAGCCAAAACGACCGTCGTGATCACCGTGATGATCGCGACGGCCAACCGTTCCTTCGTCCAAAATCCTCGCATCGACCGGAACATGCTACGCGTCAA
>CAZOPY010000140.1:0-2474 GCA_964581945.1 uncultured Gammaproteobacteria bacterium
TGGCCCACAATGAGCGGGTCGAGAATAGTCGAGCTTGAGTCGAGCGGGTCGACCGCCGGATAAATGCCGAGTTCTGTCAGGGCGCGCGAAAGCACCACGGTTGAGTCCAGGTGGCCGAACGAGGTCGCGGGCGCCGGGTCGGTCAAGTCATCGGCGGGAACGTACACGGCCTGGATGGACGTGATGGAACCCTTCTTTGTGGACGTGATGCGTTCCTGGAGGGCGCCCATTTCGGTCGCAAGGTTCGGCTGGTAACCCACGGCGGACGGAATGCGTCCGAGAAGCGACGACACCTCGGAACCGGCCTGCGTGAAACGGAAAATGTTGTCGATGAAGAGCAATACATCGCGGCCTTCGTCTTCGCGGAAGTATTCGGCGAGCGACAATCCCGTGAGCGCCACGCGTGCGCGGGCTCCTGGCGGTTCGTTCATTTGCCCGAACACAAGCGCCGTCTTTGAGAGCACGCCGGATTCCTTCATTTCCATGTACAAATCGTTCCCTTCACGCGTGCGTTCACCCACACCCGCAAACACCGAGTACCCGCCGTGCTCGGTCGCGATGTTGTGGATGAGCTCCTGGATGAGCACGGTTTTGCCCACACCCGCGCCGCCGAACAACCCGGTCTTTCCGCCTTTCAAAAACGGACAGATAAGGTCGATCACCTTGATGCCAGTTTCAAAAATTTCGTACTTCGTGGATTGCTTCGTGAATTCCGGGGCCGCGCGATGGATCGGGTCGCGGCGCTTCCCTTTCACCTGCGGCATGTTGTCGATCGGTTCCCCGATCACGCTGAACATGCGGCCAAGCGTTTCCGGTCCGACCGGAACGGAAATCGGCGCGCCGACCGCCTCTACCTCGAGCCCGCGCGTGAGCCCATCCGTCGAGCTCATCGCGATCGTGCGGACGAGACTGTTACCAAGATGCTGCGCGACCTCGAGCACGAGCGTATCAGCCCCCTTGCGTTCGATCTTCAACGAATCCAAAATCTTCGGGAGCTCTCCCTCGAAGCGGACGTCCACCACCGGACCGATGACTTGTGCGATTGTTCCTTTCATAGATTATTCGAGGGCGGCTTTACCGCTGCTGATTTCGGCGATTTCTTTGGTGATGCCCGCTTGCCGAATTTGGTTATAGGTGAAGGAGAGGGAGTCGATCATGTCCGCGGCCGCGTCCGAGGCGCTGCGCATCGCCATCATGCGCGCCGAGTGTTCAGAGGCGGCGGACTCGAGCACGGCCTGGTACACCATCGTCTCGACGAGCCGCGGCAGGATGCGATCCAAGACGCGTCCCGGACTCGGTTCGAAGGTATACTCTTTCGCTTTCGCGACCTGGATCTCTTGCTGTCCGGCCTCCTCCCGGATGTTGCCGACCACTCTGGTTTGCTCGGGCGTTCCGAGCGGGAGCAGTTCGAGCACCTTCGGTTTCTGCGCAATCGCCGAGATGAAGTCGGTGTACGCGAGAATGACCTTGTCGTACTTCTCTTTTGAAAATTCGTCCACGATGAGCCGCCCGATCGGCAGAATCTCCGTAAAGCGCGGGTTGTTGGTGACGCCCGTGAAGGTGGCGATCACGTTTCGATTCGCGCGTCGCATCGCGTCCGCGCCGCGCTTCCCAATCGTGATCACGTCGATCTCGGCCGCGCCGAGCTCTTTGACCGCCGCGAACGTTTTCTTCAGCATGTTCGAGTTGAACCCGCCGGCCAATCCGCGATCCGAGGTGATGACGACGAGCAGCACGCGCCGCGTTTCCTTGCGCGTGCGCAACAGCGGATGCAGCGACGTGTCCGTCGCTGATCCGATCGCGAGCACCGTCTCCCACGCCAGCCGCGCGTACGGACGCGAACCAAGCACCGAGTTCACCGCTTTGCGCATCTTGCTGGCCGCAACCAGCTCCATGGCCTTGGTGATCTTCTTGGTGTTCTTCACCGATTTGATTCGGCGCCGAATGGTTCGCGTGGAGGCGGGCATAGTTACTTCCCGAACTGTTGAGAGAATTCTTCGATCGCCTTCTTGAGTTCAGCCGCGGTTTCGTCCGGCAGCTCTTTGGTCGTGCGAATTTTTTCGATCACCTTCGCGCCGCTCGTATCCATGTACGCGTGGAAGGCCGTTTCCCAGGCCTGAACTTTTTCAACCGGAACCGTGTCGATCAGTCCGTTCACGACGGCGTACAAAATCGCCACCTGATGCTCGAACGGCATTGGCGCGTACTGCGACTGCTTCGTAACCTCGACCGCGCGGCGACCGCGTTCGATCTGCTTGCGCGTTGTCTCATCGAGGTCGGTCGCAAACTGGGCGAACGCTTCGAGTTCGCGGAATTGCGCGAGGTCGAGACGGAGTTTTCCGGCCACCTTCTTCATCGCCTTGGTCTGCGCCGCCGAGCCGACACGCGACACCGAGAGACCGACGTTCAACGCCGGACGGATCCCTTTATAGAAGAGGTCGGATTCAAGATAAATCTGCCCGTCCGTGATCGAA
>CAZOPY010000141.1:0-2436 GCA_964581945.1 uncultured Gammaproteobacteria bacterium
CGCGTGGGCAATGAACTCATCAAAACGAAAACCGACGCGCTCATCGTCGCCGTCCATGCGGACATCGGCAAAACGTTCGCGCCCGGCGCGCCGATCGTCACGGTAATCAATCCGTCCGAACTGCGCCTCGTCGGTCACCTCGAAGAAGATAAGGGTCTGCACCGCGTCGAGGTCGGCGATTCGGCGACGTTCACGGTCGACGCGTTCGGTTCGAAAACGTACGTCGGAACGGTCGACGAGGTCGCTCCATCTTCCCGTGAATCGGACCTGGTGTTCTCGATCTCGGACAAGCGCGAATCGAAGGTGTTCGACATCTTCGTTCGTTTTGATACGACGACGGCGGGCGAACTCAAGGACGGGATGTCTGCCAAACTGTGGATCAACACGAAGTAAAAACGGAACCAAAAACAGACCGTCGCATTTGGATCGTCCTTGCGACGGTTATTGTCGGCACGTTTCTCGGGCGTCTGGATCAGACAATCGTGAATTTGGCGCTCCCGAAAATCATCAGCGACTTCAACGTGACGGTGTCACAAGCAGGCTGGATCGCGACGGCGTACATTATCGCGAACGCAATTTTCGTGCCGATCTGGGGACGGCTTGGCGACATGATCGGGCGCAAGAAGGTGTATATCATCGGTTTCGTCGGATTCATCATCGGAAGCGTGCTGTCTGGGCTCGCCTGGAATCTTCCGTCCATGATCGTGTTCCGCGTGATCCAGGCAATCGCGGGTTCGGCCGATTATCCGACCGCCATGTCCATTCTCGCCGTCACCTTTCCGGACAACAAGAAGCGCGGGCAGGCGCTCGGAATCTGGTCCGCGTCGTTCGCGGCCGCGGCTGTGTTCGGCCCGCTCATCGGCGGACCGCTCATCGACAACTTCGGCTGGCGGTCGGTGTTCCTCGTGAACCTGCCGGTCGGTCTCGTCGGTCTCGCGATGGCGTGGGCGTATATTGAAGAATCGGTGGCGAGCACGTCAAAACAGTTTGATATTCTCGGCGCGCTCCTGCTGGGTACTTCGCTGTCGGCACTCGTGCTCGTGCTCGAGAAGGGGCTCGGATGGGGGTGGGTGTCCGAAAAGAGCCTGCTCGCGTACGCGGTCGTCCTTGTGTTCGGGTGGTTCTTCATTCAGGTTGAGCGCAAACACCCGGCGCCTATTGTTGATCTGAAATTTTTTAAGATTCCGGCGTTCACGAACACGCTCATCAATAATTTCATCGTGTTCATGGGGATGATGGGAAGCATTTTCCTCGTGCCGGTTTTCGCGCAAACGTTCCTTGGTTTCGATGCGACGCAAACGGGGTTTCTGTTCATGCCGATGGCGGCCGGGATGATGTTCGCCGCCCCGCTTGGTGGAAAGCTCGCCGGCAAGGTGGAACCGCGATTTGTCATCGTCGCGAGTACGATCGTCGCGGCGGTCGGGCTCTATTTGCTCTCGTGGCTTGATCCCCGTTCAACGGCCATCGATATCATGATCCCGATGTTTATCATGGCGTTCGGTCTCGGGTTCGGGATGGCGCAGCGCACGAACATCATCGCGTCCGTCGTGCCGCAGCGGGAAATCGGGATCGCCTCGTCCGTACTCGCGCTCGCGCGCAACATCGCGGGCGCGTTCGGCATCGCCGTGTTCGGCACGATCCTGAACAACGCGACGCAGAGCAACCTGGTCGACATCGCGACCGGTACCATCATCAATGATCCGCGGATGTTCGGCGCCGCGGCCACGCTCGCCATTCTCAAAGCGCAGGTAAGCGCGTACACGACGGTCTATCTTGCCGGAGCGGCCGTGCTCGTGGTCGGTGCGATCGGCGCGTTCTGGATTCGCGTGCCGAAAGAATCCACAACCGCCCCCATGGAACCGATGGTGGTCGAGTAGGAAGTCTGCTAGAATATTCACATATGGAGGATCGTTTCCCGACCGACAGCGACGGTTCGGTCACGCTGTACTGCTTCACGCCGCTCGTGACGCTCATCACTTTTCTCGTCGAGATCGTTTTCGCGCTTTACGCTTGGATCCGCTACGGGTCGACGCGCTTCGGACGGCTGGCGGCGGTGTTCCTGGTGATCCTGAGCGGATTTCAGATCGCCGAATATGTGATCTGCCGCGGGGCGCCCGCCGATCTGTGGGCGCGCGTGGCGTTTATCTGCACGGCCTTCCTGCCGATCATCGGGATTGATTTCGTTCTCACCCTCGCAGGCTCGCGCGCCCGCGCGAAGCTCGGATACGCCATCGCCTTTTCGTTTGCGACCGTGTTCGCGCTCATGCCCGGGCTGTTTCCGGTCATTCAGTGCACGGGAAAATTTGTTGTGTTTACGACCGGCCTGTCGGCACTCGACGTCGCCTACGGGATCTATTATTTCGCGGCGTTGTATTACGGGATCGCGCTAATCGATCAGGGGCATTCTATTATTGTGATAGAGCATAACACGGATGT
>CAZOPY010000142.1:0-2419 GCA_964581945.1 uncultured Gammaproteobacteria bacterium
GGCTGGAAACCGGGCTGGTCCACGGACTATGTGGCAACCCGCCTCGCGAAGCGCCTCAAGGCGAAGCTGCTCGTGAACCTGTCGAACATTGATTTCTTGTACGACAAGGATCCGAACAAGCACAAAGACGCCGAGCCGATCTGCGACATCACCTGGAAGGAGTTTCGTAAAATCGTCGGCACCAAATGGGACCCGGGGATGAACGTCCCGTTTGACCCGGTCGCTTCGCGCCTTGCAGATCAATCGAAGATTCAGGTGGTGATCGTGAATGGAAAAAATTTGAGCAACCTCGACGCGCTGCTCTCGGGGGAGCGGTTTCAAGGGACGCTGATCGGATAGATTGACAGTCGCTGACCGGACGGGTATCGTGCCCGTCCGGTCTTTCGTTTGGGGAACCGATGGCGTTTGATCAGGCGCTCGCGGCCTGGGTGAAAGCACACAAGCCGATCCGCACCTTCAAGCAAGCGCTCGCGTTCTACATCGCGAGCGACGCGGACGATCCGAACCTCCCGCACGATCGCAAACGCCCGTTCGACGAGCTGCTTCTCGCGCACGCGAAAACGGCGCGCGACTGGTACGTCGTCTGCACCTACGTCGAATCCGAGCCGGCCCGAACCCAGGCGCTCGCGAAGCTCGATGCCCTCCGCTAGACTCTGACCCACCCATCTCCGGCGGGTTTTTCTATGGGTTGACGCGGGCCGTCGGATCGGGTATGATCCTTGTCCGACATTCGTCCGCCAACCGCGGAAGGGATGATCGGCCCGGAGGAACCATGAGGATGCAGCGGGTTCGTGGCGTCGGAATGCTGGTGATCGTCACGGTCGGTATCGGTCTGTCTCTCGTTCTGCCGTCCCGCGGGACGCGCGTCGCTTCGGCGGGGGACGGAGAAGAGAGCTGTCAGATCGAGCCGCGGGTGGTTTCGACCGCGGCCGCGCTGAACGATCCGACGTTCGCGACGCCCACCGACGATCCGGTGCAGTTCAACGCCGACTGGTTCAACCCGCTCCTGAACGAGATGTACGAGACGTACCCGCTCGAGCCGGTCCGGAAGGAGATCGTCCGCTTCATGGACCGCAACCAGCGCAACGAGATCGACATCGAGTTCATCCTGACCGGCGCGCCGGACGTGATGACGATCGCGATCAGCGGGGTCGACGAATCCGGACGGCTGAGCACCCAGTTCTTCGGCGAGAACCTGATCGGGTACGCCAAGGGGTGCGAGTGGCAGATTCCGTGTCTCGAGGACATGCTCGCGCACACGGTCGTGCACGAGCAGTACCACCTCGACCATCACGTGAAGCCGCACGACTTCTCCGCGCCGAGCGCCGCACAGATGCGCACGGGCGAGTCCGAGGCGTGGTGGTACTCGACCGAGCACGCCCTCGTCCCGATGGCCCTCGGCGGCCGCCTGTCGCGCATCCAGCACGGCGGCCCGCTCGAGCGCGCGCTCGACGCCTTCTTCGAAGCCAAGCACGACCCGAACAGCCCGGCCTGGCAGTCCTTCGTCGACTACGTCACGGCCGAACCTCCCCCCGCCACGTCGCCCTGAGCGATCGGCGGGGTTTTTCTTTGTCCTCTTGACGCCTTTTCCGTCCTCATTTATACTGCCGCCATCAATCTGAGCCGTAGAAAACGGGTCGCCGCAAGGCATAAGTCCCGTCGAGGCATGCGTTCGGACTTCGGTTCGAACCGTTGCATTCTGCGCCCTCGGTTGGTGCAGTTTTTTCTTAAAGGTCGAACCGATATGTCCAAAACACGTTCGCAGAAAGAGGCGGTCGTCTCCGACCTGACCGACAAGTTCAAGCGCATGAAATCGGCGGCCTTCGTATCCGTTGCCGGGTACACGATGAAGGACGCGGACGGGATGCGCGCGAAAGGGAAGGAAGCGGGAGTCGACGTCCTCGTTACCAAAAAGACCTTCCTGAAGATTGCGGCGGAACAGGCCGGGGTGTCCGGCTTTGATCCGAAGTCATTCGACGGAAGCGTGCTGACCGCCTTCAGCTTCAACGATGAAGTGGCTGGCGCGAAGCTCCTGGCCGGTCTCCTCAAGGAACGGGACCAGATGAAATTTCTCGGCGGCATCCTCGAAGGGGCCGTCGTCGATGCGACGAAGGTGAAAGTGCTGGCGAAACTCCCGAGCAAGAAAGAATTGCTCGCGAAGATGGTCGGGTCGCTCAACGCCCCGGTCTCCGGCTTCGTCAACGTTCTCGCCGGCAACCTGCGCGGCCTTGTTACCGTGCTCGGCGCCATCAAGGATAAAAAACCAGCGTAATCTCTCCCTATGTCTGACGAAATGAAAACGGTCGAGGTGCCGGAGAAGTTCAAGGCCCTCGTTGAGTCGATCGAGAAGATGTCCGTCCTGGATCTCGCGGAGCTCGTGAAGATTCTGGAAGAGAAGTTCGGCGTGTCCGCCGCCGCT
>CAZOPY010000143.1:0-2335 GCA_964581945.1 uncultured Gammaproteobacteria bacterium
TGCCGGCGATACAGCGCCCAGCTCCCGCGAATCAGTTCAAACATCGTCGGCATAGGTGGACGGTTAGGCGCCACGCGTGTCCTTCAGGCTGACGTACACCAGATAGTCGCTTGTAAGAAGAAGCGGATTGAGAATCGCGGCGCCGGCCGTGCCGATCACGAGGTCCAGAATCCCGCTGATACGCAGGTACAGATCCGCGTTCAGTCCCACGGCAGAACGGATGGACACATCCAGCACCTGCGAGAGCAGTCCTTCCGCAACCGCGAAAATCAGGACGAACACCACTTTGGGGAGCACCATCCGGACGAACGCGGACCAGAAGCGGCCGGTGACCAGCTCGCGCGAGCGGTCGAGCGCCGCGCGGCCCCGACGATTTTCGAGGACGAGCGCGAGCGGCGCGTACGAGTAGCACACCAACCAGCGGACGCTCAGCACCATCCCTGCAAGGATGCCGGCCACGAGCAGAATGCCGCCAAGGTTCACGCTCATGGATTGCGGGTCATGGCTCAGGAACAGGAGGAAGGCGCCCGGAAGGGTCAAGAGCCACGGGGCGATGAGCATGAGGAGCACGAGCGCGTTCACGAGCATGGCCGGCCAGAACAGGGTCCAGCTTTCGCGGCCGAGCGACGCGATCGCAACGCGCTTTTCGAGCATCTGCGCATGGATCAATTTGATGAGCGAGATGAAGATCCAGGTCGCGATGACCGGCGCGATGACCAGTGAATCCACGAGCCATAACACCACGGCGAACGTTTCCGTTGCGGTGTAGTGATGAGACGAAACAAGCAGGGAACTGGCCGACGGGTACAAGAGGAGCGAGATGACGCCAATGAGCGTGGTCACGAGCAGCCAGCCGGAGATGCTCATGAGCTGGACGAACTTGTGACGGTAATGTTCCCACGAATGGTCGATGAGCTGTCCGATGGAGAGAAGAGCGGGCATAGGGCTAGCAAGAGGTTAGGAGTTGGTCGAGAAGCGCTTCCGCGCGCCGGACCATTTCGTCGAGAGGGATTTGCGTATCGATCGTGTGAACGGAGGTGCCGTGCAGGTGGAACAGCGCCGAGTACCAATGCGAGCGGAACCGTCGGGCGACGCGTTTGAGCATGTTCAGATCTGCGAACACGCCTTTGGATTCTTCTTCGCGTTTTTTGATCCGTTCGATCGCGACCTCCGGATCAAGGTCGGTCAGGATGAGTGCGGTCGGCGCATGTTTGAGCGCGAGCGCGTTCCCCGGGAGCTTCACCAGTCGCCGGAGGCTCATGCTGTTGTCCATGATCGGCTGGTACGCGATCGAGCTAGACACGCCGCGGTCCTGGATGATCGTCTTGCCGGCTTCGAGGGCGGGGATGATCAGGCGTCGGTACATGATCTCGCGATCGAGCGCGAACGCGTGCGCCAGTTCTTCGCCGCCGTACGGCGCGTCCGTGCGCGACAGCTCGTTGCGAATCGCGGAGCCGACCCACTGGCGCGTCGGTTCAAAGGTGAACAGGACGTCGTATTCCACCACCTGATCGAACCGCGGCGGCTCGGGGTTCGTCTTTGCCCATTCGGAGAGGTCGAAGATGCGATGATGGCATCGCTCGGCCCACCCCTTCGCCGCTCGGAGCAGGGTGGATTTTCCGCTCCCGGCGATCCCGTCAACCATGATCAATCGTCCTGGTGCCATAGGCTCAGTATAGCAGAAATCCATTAGCCGGTCGTCCCGTATCCGCCTCGGCTCGGCCCGTCGAGATTCTTGCGATCCTGAAACACGGCTCGAGCGACCGGAAGGAACAGTCCTTGAGCGATGCGCTCGCCCTTTTCGAGGCGATACGGTTCTTTGCCAATGTTTCGAACCGAGAGAAGGAGTTCGTCATTCGGCCCGCAGTAGTCTTGATCAATGACCCCGATCCCGTTTGCCAGCACGAGTCCCTTTTTGGCGGTCGACGAGCGGGCGGCGATGATCAATCCGTATCCGGGCGGGGTGCAGACCACGAGGCCAGTTCGAATAAACACCAGTTCGTCGGGCGGAAGCATTTTTTCCTCGACGCAGGCGATATCAAACGCGATCGCGCCGGGCGTTTTGTACTCGGGAATCGGGGTCGCGGGGTCGATCCGAAAGATGTCCACAGGGAGGTCCATAGCGAGCGTATTTTAGCCGAGTTTCCCTTGCTAGCAAAGCGGACCTCGCTCCTGTAAAGTGGCGGTGTATGACGACCTTCGATCGCCTATATCTCGACACGCTTCGGCGCCTGTATCAAGAGGGCGAGCTCGTCTTCAGTCATCGCACGGGGTACTCGACCAAAGCGCTTCCGGGGGTCACCTATGAGATCGACCCGGGGAAGGGGTTTCCGCT
>CAZOPY010000144.1:0-2272 GCA_964581945.1 uncultured Gammaproteobacteria bacterium
CCCGGTCTGCAAACTCGCCCACAGATTCTCGTAATACGCTCGGTCCTGATGGCCGGACTTCAGAATCCGCGGGGTTGTTTTCCCGACGACCTCTTTGGCCTTGTAGCCGGTCATTTGCTCCCATCGCCTGTTCACGTATTGAATGATCCCCTTCCTGTCCGTGAGCAAGATGCTTTCGAAACTGTTCTCGACGATGCTCGACAACTTTTTCTCTTCTTGCAGCGCGGCTTGGAGATCACGCGTACGGTCTTTCACTCGTTTGTCGAGCGTTGTGGTTTGCTGTTCAATATTTTTCGCCATTCCGTTGAAGTCTTCGGCAAGGTCGCCGAATTCGTCACGCGATTTGACCTCGAGGCGTTGTTTGAACATTCCCGAGGCGAATGCTCTCACCCCTTCCCTTAGTCGCTCGATCGGCAGCACGACAAATTGATGCAGGAAGAACAGAATAAAAAGCGTGTACAGGATAAAAATGGCAATGAGCGCGACGGTGAGCCCGAGCGCGGTACGGATTGCCGGCGTGATGACGGCCGCGAGCGACGTCTCGGTCTCGAGCGTCCAGCCGTTCCCGTAATACTTCAAAAATCCCTGCTCATCCGCCTCGGTGCGAATCAACGCGTCCTCGCGATCCAGAGACTTCGGGGAGAAATAGCCCTCGGGGCTCGGATGGCTGGCGCCGATCAGGAGGCCGTCCTTGGAAAACAGATCCGCATCGTCAACCGGGATCGCGGAGAGGATTTCCTCGAACGCCGGCCAGGATACCTCGCCGATCACGACCCCGATCATCGGGCGGCCCGCACTCTCCTCGCGCACCGGTGCGGCGAACAACAGCGTGGGACGGCCGTACAAATCCGAACGCACTGCATCCGAATACACAAGGTTGCCCGCAAGCGCGCGGGTAAAGATGTCCGTTTCCGTGTCTTCATTTTCTAGCGGTCGACCGACATTTTGCGCATGATCCGATGCAATCACCGTTCCGTCGAGGTCCGCGTAAATCAGCTCGTCCCAAGGCCCCGTGAACACGGACCAATCGTTAAACTGCTTGATGACTTCCGGTGCTGAGCCCGCGACGCTCTGTTCGAGAAGCCCGGACTCGGCGATCTCCTGGATGTCTCGCATGCGCTCCGAGAGAAAACGATCCAGCTGTTCAAATCCGTCTTCGGTCACGATCTGCTGCCGTTGCACGCTGTCCTCACGGAGCACGCCGAGCACCTGCGAGAACACGAACCATCCCGTGAGCGCGATGAACGCGATCGACGAGAGACCGATGATCATGGCAAGTTTCAGCGACAGCCGCATACCGCTAGTTCAAGAATTGGGACGTGTACAACGAGGTCGCATCGAGATCTTGCGTCACGGCCCCGGCATCTTTGTATGCCTGATAGGCTTGCTGCCACGGCACGTACTGCATCGTGCCGATCTCAAACCCGGGCGATGGACGGATGAGGCGCGCGCTTTCGTTCAGGATGTATTCTTCGTAATCGCGGTCCGCATACTGGTCGTGCGTGTACGGCATCAGCGTGTCGACGGCCGCCTCCGGCTGTTCGAGCGCCTGCGTCCATCCCGCGAGCGTCGCGTCCACGAACCGCTGCACGATGTCCGCGTGATGCTCGATCATGTCGTCGGTCGTGACCAACACGTCGCCGTAGATCTGGAAGCCGTACTGCTCCGGATAGATGAGGTTGATGTCGACTCCGGCCTTCTTAAATCGGTACGGCTGGTCCGTGCGATAGATATCGACCGTGTCCGCGCGATGTTTCACGAGATCGTTCACCTCGTCGAAATCGAGGTTCACATAGTTCACATCGCTTTCGGCGATGCCGAATTCTTTCAGGAGGGCGCCATAGGTCACGACCGCCTGTTGGTTCCCACCCTCGTTGCCAAGCGCGTGACCCGCAAAATCCGCCGGGGACTTGATCCCGCTCGACGTAAGCGAGGCAAACACGTACGGGGTTGTTTGATAGATGGCAGCGATCGCTTTGATCGGCAGCCCCTGGTCGGCCGCGCGCAACACCTCTTCTGCACTGACCACCGTAAACTGCACGTCTCCGTCGACGAGTTCCTGAATGTTGTTCACATCAAACGAATACTCTTTCAGATCCACGTCCAGCTTTGCGGCGTCGTACAACCCCTTCTCTTTCGCGACATACATCCCGGCAAATTGCGCCTGATGCAGCCAGGCCAGCCGCACAGCCACGGCCGCGCGCGCGATTGGAGCCGGCACCGGCGCGATCCCCCGATAGGCAAGCCAGAGTCCTCCTCCAGCGAGCGCGAG
>CAZOPY010000145.1:0-2229 GCA_964581945.1 uncultured Gammaproteobacteria bacterium
CTTCGAGGAGACGCAGCAGCGCATCACCCAGCTTCCGCTCCTGACCGCGCGCAAGATGTATCCGAAGTTTTTCGTGGCCGAAACGGTCTGGTTCATTGCCGGGCACAAGCACGCGAGGTTCCTGCAGCAATACACGAAGGGCTGGGACGAGTTCCTCGAGCCCGATGGAACGGTCGAAACCGCCTACGGCTACCGCTGGCGCCATCATTTTGGCCGCGATCAGTTGCTTGATCTGGTCGAGCATCTCAAGACCGAGCCCACCTCGCGGCAGGGAGTGGTGCTCATGTGGGACCCGGCGACGGACGGGCTCACGGCGCCCAAGCGGAAGAACGCTCCATGCCCGTTCGGCTGGACCGCGAACATCATCGGGGGAAAGCTGAACCTGCACGTCATCGTTCGCTCGAACGACATGGTGCTCGGCAACCCGAACGACGTGGCCGATTTTGCGCTCCTGCAAGCGATCCTTGCCCAAGAGCTCGGACTCGCGGTCGGCAAGCTGACCTATTCGATTTCCCACGCACACATTTACGAAAACCAGTACGAACAGGTCGAGGACATGCTCGGACGCGAAGTGCCGGCGCACGCCGAGATCGAATGCCGGTTGCCGCCGAACACGTTCCGCCGTGCGCTCGAGGCCGATCCGACGCTGGTGGACGAGTTGATCGAGATGTTCCGTTCGCAATACACGCCGCTCGGTCCGATTAAGAAGATGCAGATCGCCGTATGATCGTGGCACTCATCGCCGCCGTTTCGGCGAACGGAAAAATTTCGCAGTACGAGGGACAGACCTCGCTTGATTGGACCTCAAAAGAGGATCTGAAATTTTTTGTTTCAAAAACAAAAGAACTTGGCGTGGTCGTGATGGGACGAAAAACGTTCGACACGATCGGCAAGCCGCTCAAGGATCGACGCGTCATCGTTCTGAGCTCGCAACCCGCGCGCGAAGCGATGGACGGAGTTGAGTTCACAAGCGAGGCGCCGGAAGCGCTCGTCGCGCGGCTCGAGAAAGAAGGGGTCGAAGGGGTCGCGCTCGCGGGCGGATCAAGCGTGTACGGGCAGTTTCTTGCCGCGGGTCTCGTGCACGAGCTGTATCTCACAGTCGAGCCGGTGCTGTTCGGCGCCGGCGTCCCGCTCGCGTCCGGATTTGATCGGGTGGATCTCGAGCTCATCGACACGACCCCGATCGGTGATCAGGCGTTGTTGCTGCATTACCGCGTCGTTTGATATGCCCGACATCAAGTATCCCTACATGCCGCCGGATCGGCATCTGAAGTACGTCCCGTATGATCATCCGTTCATGCTGGCGGCGGCGCAGGCTCGCGAGGAGCGCGCGGGCGATCCGCTCTGGCCGGTCGGGATCGTTGCTGTGAAGGATGGGAAAGTTGTGGCTTCTGCTGGCAACGGTTTTAATCGGGGCCATCAAGAGAATCACATCTGCCCACGCATCGTGCTCGAATGCAAAAGCGGGGAAGGGTACGAGCTTTGCCATGTGCATGATCCGCCCGGCCACTCCGAGCCTCAGCTCGTGAAGGCTATGCAGGAAGCGGGGATCGACACGCAGGGTGCCGACGCGTACATGTATGGCCACTGGTGGGCGTGCGAACCGTGCTGGAAAGCGCTCATGGACGCGGGGTTTCGAGATCTGTACGTGACGGACGATGCGCACGAGCGGTTTACGAAAGAGAAGGTGTACGGAGAAACGCTCAAATCGAGCGTGAAGAGCGCTTATATAGCCGGCCCGCTCACAAACCTCGGGAAGAATGATGCGGAGTCGGTGAAGAAGTTTTACGAGACAATTGGAGATGTTTGCGCAGAGATGGGGATCGATGCGTACGTCCCACATCGATTTGGCGATCCCATAAAGTTTCCGGATAAAACCAGCGAAGAAATTTTTTCCACCTGCCTCCGCGAGGTTGCGGGACGTGATGTTACGATTGCGGACGTGAGCGCACCATCGCTCGGAACAGGAGGCGAACTCATGATCGCACAAGCGAACAGCAAGCACATCATCCTGCTTTCCAAGAAAGGTTCGCATGTTAGTCGTTTCGCTCTTGGCAACCCAGCCGTCGTGTACCACGCAGAATATGAAACGCCGGATGAAGCGTGTCGGCTCGTCAGAAATGTGTTGAAGCAACTCTAAACAGGGCACATGCCCTGTTTTCTTCTTTGAACGAAAAATCCCCCTCGATCTGCGCTCGCGCGAGATGTCGGGGGAGGCAAAGGGCGCGA
>CAZOPY010000146.1:0-2209 GCA_964581945.1 uncultured Gammaproteobacteria bacterium
CCGCGCTCGGGCCCCGGCGCGCGTCCGAACCGTTCTTCCTCGGCCCCGCCGCGCCAAGGCGGCCACGGCGGAAGCAAACCCGGCGGCGCCAAGCGCCCGCCCGGACGTCCGTCGCACGGCCCGCGCAAATTCTACGGTGGAATGGGCGTGTAACCCTGCCAAGAAAACCAATTCCTTCGGGGATTGGTTTTTTGACTGGAGTTTTGCCCTCGAGCGCGGTACCATGCCGTCACATGGAAACAGCGCTGCCAAAAGACGAGCCGTTCGTCTATGAAAAAACGGTGTTGTGCGAACTCGCCCCGCGGCCGAGCGCGTTTGCCTTTTCGCTTCTCAAAAAAATGTACGCGAACAACGGCCCGGTGTGGCGCGCGTACAAGCGGCACGGGATCAACTACGAGGACACGGATTTTTTTGTGATCGTTGACGGCCAGCTCTACATCGACCGCGAACGCGAACTCGTCTCGCTGTTTCCTATCCTGAGCCGGTTCCGCTCGCCCGATTTTTTTCCGTTGCCGGTCCGCTTCTTTGGGATGCGCCGCTCGTTCAATAATTTCTTGTCGTTCAACGGGCTGAACGGAAAATTTCTGACGGATCATCGCGACGCCCTGCGCGCCGCGCTCGCCCGCCCGCTCGGCGGCCACCTGGATGAACGCGTTGCCGCCTTCCTCGCGGATGAAGAAACCGTGTTCGATGTGAACATCCTTGCGGACAAAATCGCCAAATCCCTTGAAATCGCGCTCAAGGGAGACAAACTCACCGTACGCGAAATGCTCGCGCTTCCGGCAGATGACCTCGTCAGCACGGTGCATGGTTGGAGCCCTCCGGCGGATCTGATCGGCAACTCGCTCGATCCGGCGGACAGGAGCGTATTCGTCGCGAACGCGGTTCTGTCGTTTGAACCGGCGGCGGAAACAAAATTGGCGAAGATTCCTCATTGGAAACGCAAAATGGTGCTCCCGATGATCCGCCAGGTACAATGCTACGCGCTGATGCGCGAATACGGCCGCTGGCTCCGGATCAAACACGTCAGCGGCATGCGCTCGCTCGTGATCCCCGAAACGGTTCCGTCCGAGCCGGACCTGCCGGTCCGCCTCTCCTCTCGCGATGAAACGCCGGATGAAGACACGGATGAAGACCTATCAACCCTCCTATGAACAAAACCATTTTGCTCACCGGCGCCGGCAGCGGGATCGGCCGCGACGCCGCCCTCGCGCTCGCCAAACGCGGCCACCGCGTGATCGCGACGACACTGACGCAGGAACAGGCCGACAAACTTTCCGAGGCCGCGCTCGATCTCGACATCACCCTCGAGACGACGAAGCTCGATATCGCAGATGCCGCGGACATTGCGCGCGTCTCGACCGCATATCAGCCTGACGTCCTGGTCAACAACGCCGCCGTCGGCGAATCCGGCCCCCTGACCGAGGTCCCGCTCGACCGCGTGCGCCGCGGACTCGAGGTAAACGTGGTCGGCACGCTCGCCGTCACGCAGGCGTTCGTGAAGCGCATGCTCGATGCGAAACAAGGACGCATCGTCATCGTCGGATCCACGGCCGGCCGCGTGGTGCTTCCCTATCTCGGTCCGTATCACCTCACCAAATACGCGATCGAAGCGATGGGCGACGCACTCCGCCTCGAACTCGCCCCGCGCGGGATCCAGGTCAGCCTCATCGAACCCGGTCTCATCCTCACCGGTTTCAACGAACGCATGGCGGACACAAAGTACGCCTGGCTCAAACCCGATTCGGCCTACGCCAAAGACATCCCCAAAATGAAAAAACACGACGCCTCCCTCCCCGCCGGATCCGTCGGCACGGACGAGGTCGCTGCCGCAATCATCGACGCCGTCGAGTCCAAGCGACCGAAATCAAGATACGTCGCCCCAAAAAAATACGGCCGATCAATGCTGCTCGCCAAACTCGTCCCCGATTGGATCCGAGATCGAGCCGTAAAGCGTTTCGCCGGCCTCTGATGTTGACACCCCGCACCGTGCGGGGTATTGTTTTTCCTCGCCCGGAGACATGCATGCTTACGCCACAGCGCGGACGCAAGACCGTCCAGTTTCGCCGGCACTCGATCAAGGATGGGCCGAATGGGCTCTTGTGCGGGCCGCTCGGGATCTCGCTTGCGCGTGAGGTCGGCGAGCAGCAGCTTCGCGGGCGTGGATTCACCGGGTTTTTCGTGAGCCCGCTTCCGCGCACGGCGCAGA
>CAZOPY010000147.1:0-2200 GCA_964581945.1 uncultured Gammaproteobacteria bacterium
CCGCCGCCTCCGCCGCCGCCTCCGCCGCCGCCGCTTGAACGCACGGTGATCGACACGCCATCCTGATCGTCCTCTGTGGCATTGGCGTTGTTCGGGAAGGAGTCCGGGTCCGGCTGGTCGCTCGCGGTCAGTTCCGCCGTGTTTGTCCGGGTGTGTCCCGCCGCACTCGAGAGAACGTCCGCATGAATGACAAGCGTTTCTTGGTCGTCGCTTGCGATGGTACCGACCGTCCAGATCCCGGTGCTGGAAACATACTCGCCCTGGCTTGCGGTCACCGACGTCAGATCCGTTCCCGACGGCAAGAAATCCGTTACTTCGACGTCCGTTGCCGCGTCCGGACCGCTATTCGTGATGGTCACCATGAAGGTGATGTCGTCACCGACGGAAGGAGTGGAGTCGCTGACTGATTTTGTCACCGAAAGATCCGCGGACTCGACCGTAATTGTTTCAGAGTCCTCGTCATCCTCGGACGGATTCTGGTTGTCCGGCTCCGAATCCGGGTCCGGAGTGTCTGTGAGCGTCACCTCCGCCGTGTTCACAATGCTCTGCCCGCCGGTACCCGGGTTAATCTGCGTAACGATGGTAAGCGTGCGAACAGCCGCGTCGATCACGTCGCCCACATCCCAAATTCCGGTGGTCTCGTCGTACGTTCCTTGCGATGCATCGGCAGAAACAAACGAGAGCGTGCTCGGGAGCAGATCAGTGATCTGTACCCCTTCCGCCGTGCTCGGCCCGTCGTTCGTCAACGTCACCGTATAGGTAACGGTTTCTCCTGGGAGCACGCTTGAATCCGATGCGGACTTCGTGAGCGAGAGGTCGGCGGCGACCACGTCGATGTCAGCCGTGTCGCGATCATCTTCGGACGGATTGTCATTGTCAGGAACGGAATCCGCATCCGGTTGATCCGCGAAAAACACTTCGGCAATATTCGTGATGGACGTCCCGGCCGTCCCCGCATCCACCGTGACGGTGATCGCGATGCTCTCCGCATCTGTGCTCGCGATCGCACCGACCGTCCAGATGCCGGTGCCGTTCACATAGCTTCCCTGGTTGGCGTTGTACGAGACGAAGGTGACTCCTGCCGGGAGCAGATCTTTGACCGAAACCCCGGTCGCGGCGCCCGGGCCGTCATTCAACACGGTTACGGTGAACACAACCGTATCGCCTTCGCCGACGACCGGCTCGTCAACGCTTTTCGTCAGCGCGAGATCAATCGCGTTCACGGCGACCGTTGCTTGCCCCTGGTCGTCCTCGGATCCGTCGCCGTTATTCGGGGTCGAGTCCGGATCCGGCAGATCGCTTGCGGACACCTCCGCCACGTTCACAATCGGCGTATCGCTCGTCCCCGCGTCCACGGTCGCCGTGATGTCGAGCGTCTTTGATGCTCCGTTCGCAATCGTGCCGATCGTCCAGATACCGGTGCTGGAGACGTAGCTCCCCTGGCTCGGGGTGTCGGAAACGTACGTCACGCCGCTCGGGAGCAAATCAGTAACGGATACGTTCGTGGCTGCATCCGGTCCAGCGTTCGAGACCGTGATCATGTAAACAATCGTGTCCCCTTCATCCGCCGCCGGTTGGTCAACCGATTTGGTGAGCGAAAGATCAGCCGCGGTCACGGTAAGCGACGCGGAATCTTGGTCGTCCTCGGCCGGGTTATTATTGTCCGGGGTCGAGTCCGGATCAAACTGATCGGACGCGGAAACCTGCGCGGTGTTTAGGATAGTCTCCCCTTCCGTCCCCGCGTCTACGGTCGCCGTGATATCGAGCGTCGCCGATGCGGCGTTCGCGATGGTGCCGACGGTCCAGACACCGGTCCCGGAGACGTAGCTGCCCTGGCTCGGAGTGTCGGAAACGTACGTCACGCCAGACGGAAGAAGGTCGCTCACAGAGACGTTCAGAGCCGCACTCGGTCCGCCATTCGTGACCGTCACGGTATACACGATCGTGTCGGCTGTGCCCGGCGTCGGATTATCCACGGATTTCGTGAGCGAGAGATCGGCCCCGCCAACCGCAATGTCGACCGAGTCTTGGTCGTCCTCGGCCGGGTTATTATTGTCCGGGGTCGAGTCCGGGTCATCTTCGTTTGCCGCAGTGACCTCGGCCGTGTTCGTGATCGTCAAACCGCCCGCCCCGACATCCACCGTTGCCGTGATATCGAGCGTCGCCGATGCGGCGTTCGCGATGGTGCCGACGGTCCAGA
>CAZOPY010000148.1:0-2197 GCA_964581945.1 uncultured Gammaproteobacteria bacterium
TCTCATGTTTCTTATGTCCGTTTCCGCGCAGTCCGGCGGGATCCGCGCGCTCTGGTGTTTTGCCGGCGCGGCGCTCGGGAGTTATCTCAATCTGCAAGCGGCGAAAGTGATCAAAACCGGCATCCCCGCGATGCCGCTGCTCGCCGCCGGGATGGCGTTCGCGTATTTGCTCACACGTTAGTTACGATCTTTTTTTACCGTGGAATTTCTGGTGCACCTCTTTCAGCTGGTTGTTCGTGATGTGCGTATAGATCTGCGTGGTCGTGATGGAGGCGTGACCGAGAAGTGACTGAACCGAACGGATGTCGGCGCCGGAGAGCAAGAGATCGGTCGCGAACGTATGCCGCATCGTGTGCGGCGTAATTTTTTTTGCGATGCCGGCGGCACGGGCGTATCCCTGGATCAACCGTTCGACCGAGCGTGACGTCAGCGGACCTGCCTCTCCCCGTCCCGCCTTCGCGCGGTCGTGGCTCACGAACAGATGCGGAGAGGTGTCCTGGCGTTTGTCGAGGTACGCCTTCACCCATTTTTTTGCGTCGTCGGACAGGAAGACCACGCGCGGTTTGTCGCCTTTGCCGCGCACGGTGAATTCGTCGCGCGTGAGCGAGACCTGTTCGATGTGCAGGTTGGCGAGTTCGGACACGCGCAGTCCGGTCGAGAACAACAGTTCAAGGACCGCCTTGTCGCGCAGATTCACCAACCCCTGCTCGCCTTTCAGCGGCTGTGCAAGCAAGCGTTCCAATTCGTCTTCTTCCAGAAATTCCACGGTTCGGACGGACTGCTTTGCGAGCTCGATCTTCTCCGGCGTGAGGGATTTGTAATCGCGTTTCGCAAGATATTTCAGGAATGACCGGAGCGCGATCAGGTGATAGTTTTGCGTATTTTTTTTGAGGGTCGCATCCGCGCGACCGGGAACGGAGCGGTTCAACCACAAGCGAAATTTTCTCACCATGTCCGCGTCGATTTTTTCCACGGACGGATGGTTTGCCCACTCCGCAAATCGGCGAAGATAAAAATCGTAGTTGCGAATGGTGCGCTGGCTCCTGCCACGCTCGACCTCCAGGTACTCGAGAAATTCCGTCGTCATCTTGTCGATCGCTGGCATACGACGACATTATACGACACATTCTTTTTTGCGTCTCTAGATTTTTTTCAGGATCACGATTTCTCTTCCCACGCGTTGGTCCGCGCGGGCGTACAGGAGGCCGCCGTTTGCCGTGCGTTCGCCAAGTGAGGTCGGGAGATTGTTCGGGAGCGGTTCAACGACGCGCATATTCGTGCCACGAATGATGTCGCCGAGCGGGATGAAACGGAACCCATCCTTCGCACGGAAGGCTGGGAACGCGATGACCGCTTTTCCTTCGGGTTTGATCAGATTGAAGACCGTCGGAAACGAGGCGCGATACACGCGAGCGAGCGCTTTCATGCTCTCCTCGATCACCTGGGGCGATTCGTTTCCCTGGAGCGGCGGGCCGAGATACGTCTCGGTGACAACCGCATCCACCTCTCTTGTGAATTTGCGATCGATTTCCTCGGCCGGGGTCACGGCCAGTTCGAGCGGAGGAAGCGCGTGTTTTTCAACCTGGGAAAGCCAATCCATGTTCGCGGCCGTGTCCGCCATCGCCTTCTCGCTGATGTCGGACCCGTCGATCGCGGCGAATCCAAGCAATGCCGCTTCCATAAGAACCGTTCCGGATCCGCAGAACGGATCCAGGATTCGACTCGAACCCGGGTTCAGTCCGGTCAGGTTCACCATGAGCCGCGCGAGTTTTGGCGGGAGCATGCCGGACTTGGCGTCGCGCGCCGGGCGACCGAAGTCGCGACGCGACCAGGCCTCGAAGTCCTGCACCGCTTCCGTCCGTCCGACGTAGAGCGCGCCCTGAAACGGAATGAGGACGATCTCTCCGCCCGCATCCAAGAGATGGTTGGTGGCGACGATCACACTCGAGAGCACGGCTTCGCGGCCGGTCACGAGTCGGACGGGCCGGTCGAGTTCTTTGAGACGCTTTTTGACGGTCAGGCCGATTTTTTCTCGTTCCCGCATCAGGTTTTTGGCGAACGAGCGGTTGTCGCCGTCATACACGCTGATCCCGAAGCTGATTTTGTTGCGTTCTCCGGCGGAAACGGCCTGGAAGATCAGGTCGGCGGCCTTATCGGCGTCCCAGGTGTCGAGTCGACCGACGATGATCCCCGCTTT
>CAZOPY010000149.1:0-2174 GCA_964581945.1 uncultured Gammaproteobacteria bacterium
GGAGACCCATATGTGAGTCACCCATCTCGCCTTCGATTTCCGCCTTCGGGGTGAGCGCCGCGACCGAGTCCACGACGACGACGTCCACCGCGTTTGATCGGACGAGCGTCTCGACGATCTCAAGTGCCTGTTCGCCGTTGTCCGGCTGTGAGATGAACAGCTCGTCGATGTTCACGCCGATCTTCGCCGCGTATTCCGGATCGAGCGCGTGCTCGGCATCCACGTACGCCGCGACCCCGCCGGCCTTCTGCACCTCGGCGACGATGTGTTGAGCGAGGGTCGACTTCCCGGACGATTCCGGTCCGTAGATTTCGACGATGCGACCGCGCGGCACGCCGCCGACGCCGAGCGCCATATCAAGCGACAAACATCCGGTGGTGATCGCTTCCACCTGCATGGTCTTCGCTTCGCCAAGCCGCATGATCGACCCGGCGCCGAAGCGCTGCTGGATCTGGCTGATCGCCTCGAGCGCCGCCTGTGACTTTCCTGTCGGTTCTTCCGTGACATGTTTGGGCATACAACAGCCATCTTAGGGGATCAGTGGGAAAAAACAACGTTTGCGTTATGTTCGTCTGACAAGACAGTTGGGACGAAAAGAGTACGATCGGCAAATCGTACTCCTCCGAGCTTTTTTATTTGTCAGGAACGGCTAACGTCTAGCAGAGGATAGCACATTTTGCCGACCCCTGTGGATATTATTGTCGCGCCACCGGTGTGGATAAGCTGGAGAACGAGCGCGGCGCTTCCTGTTCGAGGACCACGCGGCGATACACGGTCGCGGAACGGGAGTGGCGGGTTTTGCCCTCGACCGAGATGATGTTCAGTCCGCGTTCGAGAACGATTTGCGTTGAGAAACTTCCGTCCGAGTCCGGGAGCACCTTGGTTCCGTTCACGAAGATCTCCGCCTCATCCTCCGCCTTTCCGCTGACGGTCACCGACGCGTTGTCCGTCGAGGTCCCGTCTGCCGGTTCGTACACGACGATGGTCGGAGGCTTCCACAGTCCTTGAACCTGGTAACCGATGTAGCCGAACAGGGCGAAGAGACACAGGACGCCGAGCCCGACGCGAAACAGACGGTGGGCGACGAAGAATTTGAGCGGGTGCGGTTTTTTGAGCGGGAGCCGCATGGGGTCCGTGAAATCGCACGTGCCGCGTTCCGCTTCGAAGCGCGAGAGAAAGTAGTGGACGTCGCCGCGCAGGGCGCGCACGTAGGCGCGCAGAAAATTGCGCGCGTAGATCGATTCCGGCAGCTCGGCAAAGGCGTTTTTTTCGAACGCTTCGAGATAGCGGCGCTGAACCTTGGTTGCCACGGCCATCTCATCCAGCGTCCGATTCAAATTCCGCCGCATGTTTCGCAGCATCTCCCCCATGGTTTCGGCCGGTTTCAGGTCGCGGATGACAAACGCCATAATCGCTCTGATTGTGCCAAACAAAACGGAGGGGGACAACCCCCTCCGTTATTTTTCGTCGATATACTCGCCTTCTTGCGCTTCTTCGAACGCTTCCTCATCTTTCTCTTCTCCGTCTTCCTCCTCTTCGCCGTCTTCGGTTTCTTCCTCGTCTTCTTCGTCCTCGTCTGTCTCCTCCTCGTCGCCCGCCTCTTCTTCCTCTTCCGCCTCCTCATCCGACTCTTCTTCCTCGTCTGGTTTCGCCTCTTCGGGGGTCAGCGGATTTGTTTCCGTCTCCGCCAGCTCCTCGCGTTCAGCGAATTGTTGTTCGTCTTCGGCGCTCCCTTCGGGCGGCCATTCTTCAACCAGCACCTCGCGCGGTTTCGACCCTTCCGGCGGGCCGACGACGCCACGTTCCTCAAGGATGTCGAGGATGCGTGCCGCGCGTCCGTACCCGACCTTCAATCGGCGCTGCAGGAGCGAGGTCGACGCGCGTCCGGCCTGGATCACCGCTTGTGCCGCTTCGTCTAGCAACGGATCGTCCCCGCCTTCGCCGCCAAACACGGTGCCGGATTTTTCGATTTGCGTGACCGCGTAGTTGTAATCTGGCGTCCCCTCTTTTTTGAGATAGTTCACGACGCGTTCGGCTTCGCTTTCCGAAACGTACGCACCCTGCAATCGCACCGGCTTCGACAATTCGGCGGAGGTGTAGAGCATGTCGCCGCGACCGAGCAGTTTCTCGGCGCCCGCGCAGTCGAGAATCGTGCGCGAGTCCGTTTGCGACGC
>CAZOPY010000150.1:0-2095 GCA_964581945.1 uncultured Gammaproteobacteria bacterium
CGCGAGCGACCTGCCGTACCTTGAGTTCGGCGATTCCGACGGCGTGAAGGTCGGTTACTATCGCCAGGATTTCTCGGGACTGAATTTCGAAGAGACGGCGTACAAATCTCTCGAATCGATGATGGAAGTGCCGGACAACGAACGATTGCGCGAGGTCGCGGCTCAGTTCCTGCTCACCGGCGACCTGCTCTCGAACCAGGTAGGCTCGCTCTCGGAAGGGCAGAAGGGGCTCCTCTCGTTCGCGCGATTCGTTCTTCAGGAGCCAGGACTCCTGATCATGGACGAGCCAACCAACCACATCAACTTCCGTCACATCCCCGTGATCGCGGAAGCGCTCAATAACTACCAGGGGTGCATGATCGTCGTTAGCCACGTCCCGGATTTCGTCGCAAAAATTTCATTTACCGAAACGCTCGATCTCGGAGCGCTCTAACGCACAAACACTATGTCGATCAAACTGTACGGTTCACGAGGCGGATCTGGTCTTCGCTGCCACTGGGTTCTTCACGAGCTCGGGATGGAGTACGAAGCCGTGAATGTCGACATGCAAAATAAGGAACACAAGTCCGAGGCGTTCTTGAAGATCAACCCGGCCGGCCAGGTCCCGGCGCTTGATAACAACGGGTTCTATCTCGCTGAGTCGCTCGCGATCAATGCGTACTTGATCGATCTCGCGAAGTCCGACCTTGGCGGCGCGACTCCTGAGGAGCGCGCGAAGGCATGGCAGTGGTCGCTCTGGACCTCGCTCAACCCGCATCCGCAGCTTGCGACGCTCGCGATGCCGAAGTGGGGGTATCCGATCGACGAGGCTGCAGCGGCCGCGGCGAAAGAGAAACTCTCGAAGCAGCTGCCGCTCTTGGAGGCGCACCTGAGCGAATCGCCGTATATCGCGGGCGACAAGTTTACGGTCGGCGACATCAACGTCGCGACCGCGATGAGCTACGCAGATTATTCCGGCTACGACCTCTCATCCTATCCGAAGCTCCAAGCCTGGCTCAAACTCGTAACCGCGCGTCCGGCGTATATCGCCGCCAAAGGGTAACTATGGGAAATGCCGTTGAGATTCGAAATCTCGAAAAAACATACGCGACCGGAACGAAGGCGCTCAAAGGCGTCAGTTTCGACATTCAAGAGGGTTCGATGATTGCGCTCCTCGGCGCGAACGGCGCGGGGAAGACCACGATCATCGGGATCCTCACAGGCCTCGTGCGGAAATCCGGTGGGACCGCGACCGTGTTCGGGGTCGACATGGACAAGGACCCGGAAGCCGCTCGCGCGCTCATCGGCGTGGTCCCGCAGGAATTCAACTTCAGCATCTGGGAAAAGGTGATCGATATCGTGATCGATCAGGGCGGCTACTATGGCGTCCCGCGCAAACAGGCGATCGAACGCGCGGAGTACCTCTTGAAAAAACTGGGCCTCTGGGAAAAGAAGGACGTCCCGTCGCGCACGCTTTCGGGCGGGATGAAGCGTCGTTTGATGATCGCGCGCGCTCTCGTGCACAAACCGAAACTGCTTCTGCTCGACGAGCCGTCCGCGGGCGTTGACGTTGAACTGCGCCGCGGGATGTGGGATTTCATTCGCGAGATGCACGAACAGGGAACGACGATTTTGCTCACGACCCACTACCTCGAAGAGGCCGAACAGCTGTGTGAGCGCGTCGTGATCGTGCGCGAGGGGCTCATTGTGCGCGAAGGAAAGGTGTCGGAACTGCTTGCCGGCATGGAGCGCCAGGGGTTCGTGATCTCGGTCGACAAGGCAGCGGCCGCGGGAGGCGCGTATGAAATCAAGGTCGTGGATGAAACGACGATCGAAGCCACGCTCTCGAACGGCCAGAACGTGACCGGTCTCGTCGGCGAGCTGGAAAAGCAGGGCGTGAAGGTGAAGGACATCCGGCCCAAAGCCAATCGCCTCGAGGAACTATTTATGCAATTGAACGCACGCGTATGAACCTTGCTATCGCCCGCGTGGCGTTTCTCACCATCCTGCGAAAAGAAATGATCCGCGTGTTCCGGATTTGGACGCAAACGGTGCTACCGCCCGTCATCATGCAGGGCTTGTACTTTATCATCTTCGGCGGCCTCCTCGGTTCCCG
>CAZOPY010000151.1:0-2055 GCA_964581945.1 uncultured Gammaproteobacteria bacterium
CGGCCGGGCTCATCGTGACGAGCCCGGACAACCCGACCGGCAACGCGCTCGCGCTCGGCGACCTCGCCGAGCTCATCGAGACCGGGGCCGAGCTCGACATCCCGCATCTGTTCATCGACCTCATGTACCAGGCGGTCACGACGACCGGCCGGTACGACATCCCGCAGCTCCGGGAGCTGGTCTCGCCCGAAGCGTGGGCGCGCGTCACGTTCATGGACGGGCTCACCAAGTGCGCCGGCGCGAGCAACGCGCGCAACGCGCATCTGCTGCTTGGCAGCGAGCCGACGGCCAAGCTCGCGCTCGCCATCTCGACGCACGTCGACTTCGTGAACGACCTCGGGATGGCGCTCGCCGCGTCGGTGTACGCGCTGCCGGACCCGTGCGACCACGCCTGGATCCGCCGGGTCGTCGGCCCGACCAACCAGAGTCGCGCCGTCGCGGTCGCCGGGCTCGCCCGTCACCGCATCCGCTGCATCGCGGACCAGGGGTACTACGCGTTCGTGAACGTGTGGCCCTGGCTCGACAAGACGATCCCGGCAGACCTGCGCTGGGCCGACGGCCCCGAGCGCGTGACCGACGTGAACGTGCTCGTCGCCTACCTCGCGAAGAAGCACGGCATCGCCGTGATCCCGGGATCGGCGTTCCGCCAGAACGGCTTCGTCCGCTTCTCGGTCGCGAACGCGCCCGCGTATACCGAACGCGCGATCGAGCGGTTCGCCGCCGGACTCGCCTCGCTCACCTGACGTCCCCGCCTCCGCTCATCGAGCGCGTGGCGGGTTTTCAAAATGAAAACCCTCGCCGATCGCGCTCTGCGCAACAGACGAGGGGACGAGATTATTTCGGCTGATCGCGCGTGCGCAACGCCTCTTCGAAGGCCAGACGGAACGCGCGACGCGTCTCCATGCTCGCGAGCAGCGAGATGAGCGCACCGGGGAAGGCCGGTCTCACCAGTTCCTGGCAGACAACCCGGAAGTGCCGGTCGTCGAGACGGCCCGGAGGCTGCGCCTCGTACAGATCCTTGCCGTTCTCGCGACGCGAGACGACCATCGGCGGCATGACGGTCCGTAACAGGATCGGGTTGCCGAGGATCTGATCCCGCTCGCGCGTGCCGATGTGCCAGTCGACGAACGGCTTCCACTGCCAGTGTTCGAGTCCCCGACGAAACGCGGGGAGGGTCATGGTCTGCTCGCGAATGTCGGTGAGCATCCGGATCACGCGCGCATCCAGGTCGACGGGCATCGGTCCCCCAACTCCGGTTCGCGCCCAACCTAGCAGCATTTGCCAATTTTGGCAACCCATGGGGATGGCATTGACAATCTGCCTCGCGCTCGCTAAACTTCCGCCACTCTTTATCTTGTCTTTATGCCTTCCATTCAGCGAGAATCTCTCCCAAAAAATCAGGTGAAGTTCACGATCACGATCCCGCACGACGAACTCGTGCCGTTTCTCGAGGACGCGGCCACGCATCTTTCCGAGACCGCAAAAATCCCCGGGTTCCGCCCAGGGAAGGCCGGATACGACGTCGTCAAAGTCCATGTCGGTGAAATGAAAATCTACGAGGAAGCGCTCGAGCCGGTCGTGCGCAAAACGTTCGTCGAGGCGGTCCTCGATCAGAAAGTGGACACGGTCGGCTCGCCGGCGATCGACATCGTGAAGCTCGCGCCCGGAAACGATCTCGTCTATACCGCGACCGTGACGCTCATGCCGGCGGTTGAACAGATGGCGGATTGGAAAACGATCAAGATCGATGCAAAGCCGGTCTCGATCGGACAGAAGGACGTTGACCTCGTCATGAAAGATCTGCGACGCATGCAGACCAAAGAGGTCCGCGCGATCTCCGGCGCCGCCGCGACCAAGGAAGACAAGGTCGTCGTCGACATGAACATGAAGAAGGGCGGGGTTCCGATCGAAGGAGGCCAGGCGATCGGCCACGCCATCTTCCTGAACGAATCCTATTACATCCCCGGGCTTGCGGAGCAGGTGGTGGGAATGAAGGAGGGTGAGCAAAAGACGTTTACCCTCACGATGCCGAAAGAAAATTATCAGAAACAGCTC
>CAZOPY010000152.1:0-2024 GCA_964581945.1 uncultured Gammaproteobacteria bacterium
TCCAGCGCACCAGGGTTTCGCGCGAAGACCGAAACGTCCGCGCGAGAACCTTTCCCGCCTGGACCGCCGCAAGCATAGCCACGCGCGTTTCTTTTTTCATACGAGATCGGGACGAACCCCCGCTTCCATGAGGTTGATGATCGGTTGAAATAACGGTTGGGGCATGGCGTCCCAGTCGTACCACCCCCACTCGATCGTTTTATCCGGTTCGCGCACGTCGGGTTCGCCGACATTCGCGTCGGCCACCATAAAAACAGTGATGTAGTGGCGGTCCGGATACACGTCGTTCGTCGTGTGGAGATAGCGCAGATTTTCGAGCTCGAGTCCGGCCTCCTCGAGCGTTTCTCGCCGAGCCGTCTGTTCAAACGATTCCCCGTATTCCATATGGCCGCCGGGAAAACACCAGGTATTTGGCTGGGTTCCGAGGCGTTTGCCAAGCAAAATCTTTCCCTCTCGACAGGCAATGACCGCGAGCCCGACCTTCGGGCGATTTTCCTTCGTCTGGGGCATCATACCTATCCGCGGAATTTTTTGAGAATCAGCAGATCCTTTGCCACGCCGGAATTGTCTTTCGGTTCAAACGGGGTCTCGAGCAGCAGATCGAGATGCGCGAGCTTTTTGTGGTTGACGATCGCCTTGAATCCGTCGAGGCCGATCTCGCCTTCCCCGAGATGCTCGTGGCGGTCTTTATGCGACTCGAACGGAACCTTCGAGTCGTTGCAATGGCTCGCGATCATGCGCTCGAGGCCGATCAATTTGTCGAACAGAGCAAACGTTTCGTCGACCGCTTTTTTCGTGCGCAGGTCGTACCCCGAGGCGAACGCGTGCTGGGTGTCGAAGCAGACCCCGACCTCTTTGCCGCGTTTGGCCCCGTTCAGGAAGGCGGCGATTTCTTCGAACGTGTCGCCCATCACCATCCCGGCTCCAGCCGAGATCTCAATCAAGAGCTGACACGAGCCGGCGTAACCATCGAGAATGTCGTCGATGCCGTTGATCACCATCTTGACCCCTTCCGCCTGCCCGACGTCTTTGGCTGATCCCGGGTGGAACATCACGGCGCGAACGCCAAGCAACGACCCGCGCTCGAGCTCGTCACGAATGACGGATGTCGAGCTGTGACGAATGCGCGCTTCGCTGGAAGCAAGGTTGATGAAGTAGGGCGTGTGGATGTAGGCGGCTGCGATTTTGTGTTCGTCCATGGCCGCGCGAAATTTTTCGGCGACCTCGTCGGTGATCGGGGCGGGTTTTCCCCCCTGCGGCGGACGTGAAAACATTTGCAGCACTTCGCACCCGAGCGCCGAAGCGTTTTTTGGGGCGTTCCACAAACCGCCGGCAGCCGAAACATGAGCTCCAAATCGCATAAGAAAATGACAGGGTAATGGCCCTGTCACTCTACCTCCGTCTTTCGAAGCTGGCTAGGCCGACTTCACCATGGTTTTCTTGAGCATCTCGATCACCTTCCTGTTGCGCAGGATGTTCTCGACGTAGTCGCGATACATCGGCGAGTAGATCTGTTCTTTGGCCTCTTTGCTCTCGTAACGCTCCGCCTGGCGATCGAGTTCTGCATCGATCTCTTTGGCGTCGACCGTTACGTGTTCCGCGGTCGCGAGCGCGCGCAGGACGAGCGCGACCTTGATGCGCAGCATCGCTTGCGGGGTCAGATCCATTTTGATTTCCGGCAGGGTCTTTTTCAGGTTCTTCATGTACGCGTCGAATTCAAGACCCTGTTCTTCGACGCCGCGCTTCAGCTCCTCGAGCATCTTGTTGATCTCTTCATTCAAGAGGAGGTCCGGGATGTCCCCGAAGCGCGTTGCTTTCGCCACGGTCTCGAGCATCTCCCGTTCCTGACGAGCGTCTTCCTCGTCGGTTCTTTCCTTCGTGATGTTTTCCTTCAGCGCGTCGTGAAGCGCGGCAAGATCTTTCTGGCCGAGCGACTGCGCGAATGCATCATCCAGAGTCGGATGTTCCAGATGATAGATTTCTTTCAGCGTTACGTCGAAATCAACATCGGCCCCGGCGAGCTG
>CAZOPY010000153.1:0-2008 GCA_964581945.1 uncultured Gammaproteobacteria bacterium
GATCTACACGATCGTGAACTACATCTGGAACGTCGTGCGTTCGGAACGCAAAAAGCGCGTGCTCGTGATCGACGAAGCCTGGTGGCTCATGCAGCACGAGGACTCGGCGAAGTTTATCTTTGCTCTGGTGAAACGCTGCCGCAAATATTATCTGGGAGTCACGACGATCACCCAAGACGTCAACGACTTCCTGCGCTCGCCCTACGGTCAGGCGATCGTGACCAACTCGTCCTTGCAGATGCTCTTGAAGCAGTCGACCGCCGGCGTGGATCTCTTGCAGAAGACGTTCAACCTGACGGACGGCGAAAAGTACCTGCTGCTCGAAGCCGGCGTCGGGGAAGGGCTGTTCTTTGCCGGGCAAAAACATGTGGCGATCAAAGTGGTGGCTTCGTACACCGAGGACCAGATCGTGACCACGAATCCGGAGCAGCTGCTTGAAATCGAAAAGGCCCGCAAGGACTTCGAGGCACAGCTTGCCGAACAGCAGGCGGCCTCGTCCGTTGCGACCGCCGCTCCCGCACCGGCCTCCGCGGAACCGACCGACGAAGAGCTGGCCGCACAGCAAGCGGCCGCGGCGCAACAGGCGGCTGCAGCGTTGCTTGCCGGCGAATCGTCCGGCAAAGCGGAAGCGGATCGGATTAAGGACAGCCTTGCGAGCTAGTATATGATGACCCGTCGCAGAAAAATCATGTTTGCCGCGCTGATCGCCATCCTGCTCATCATTCTGTTGTTGTTGCTCTGGTGGCGGCTGCAGCCGGCCAAACAGCCCGCGACCCCGTCGACCCCGGTCGTCCCGACGCAAACCCTTCCGCCGCGTACCAACAGCGCCCCGCCGACCACCCCGACCGAACCGACATCGACACCCACGCAGGTGAGCCTCTCGAGCTTGGCGCAGACCTTCACGGAACGCTACGGGAGCTACTCGAGCGAAAGCGATTTCGGCAACCTGAAAGACGTGCTGGATCTCATGAGCGTCTCGTTTGCGGCCGCGACACAGCGGACGATCGATGCGGGGCAGACGCCGAACGGTTACTACGGGATCAGCACGCAGGTGCTGAGCGTTACGGTTGATGCGATGGACGATGCCGCCGGCACAGCATCAGCAACGGTATCGACGCAGCGTGAGGAGTCCGTTGGAAGCCCACAGAACCAGACGGTTCTGTACCAAACGCTCGTGCTCACCTTTGTGAAGGAGAACGGCACATGGAAAGTGGACTCGGCTATTTGGAAGTCGTAAGACAAGCGGTCATCGACGGCCTGTTCCCGCGTTTCTGTCTGCGTTGCAAACGGGAAGGGGAATGGGTATGCCGGGTCTGCCTTGAAAGCTCGAGGCCGATGTCGCCGGTCGCTACCTGCGTGTTCTGCGGAACCCCTTCGCTTGCCGGACGCACCTGCACGCACTGCGCGAGCGGCCGATCGCTCGACGGATGCCTGTCGGTCGGTTGGTACGCGGATCCGGTGCTGCGCCAGGCCATCGCGGTCTGGAAGTATCATGGGGATCAAAACGCCTGGAGCGCGCTCGAGCGCTGGGTGCGGGGAAGCGACGTGTTTTCCCGCCTGCCTCCCGGCGAGTGGATGACGACGGAGGTTCCGCTCCATACCGCGCGACAGCGCGAGCGCGGATTCAACCAGGCCGAAGCGATCGCCGCCGCGGCTGCGCAGCGCCTGCACGCCCCGCACGCGAAATTGCTCGCGCGCGCCGCGTGGACCGAGCCGCAAGCGCGGCGCGGCAGCAAGGAACGCGCGGTCGGCGACCTCGACGGCGCCTTCCGCCCGATCGCCCGCCCCCCGACGCACGTCCTTCTGTGCGATGATGTGGTCACGACAGCCGCCACCCTCGACGCCGCCGCCCAGGCCCTGAAAGCCGCCGGCGCCGAACAGGTCTGGGGGTTCACCCTTGCCCGTGGCGGGAAGGGTTGAACAATTAAAGCCAATCCGATACACTTGGGACGCCTTCAGCAAATCGGTGGAACCCCTGAAATTGGATGAGATCCGCGTGAAGGACGAA
>CAZOPY010000154.1:0-2000 GCA_964581945.1 uncultured Gammaproteobacteria bacterium
AGTTGCGCATCTTCGCTTCTGGCACCTCGGTAAACAGATCGCGCACGGCCGTGAACACGCCGGTGTACGTCGCCGGATTCGAGCGCGGAGTGCGGCCGATCGGGGACTGGTCGATCGCGACCACCTTGTCGATGTTCTCGAGCCCCTGGATTTTTTCGTGTTCGCCCGGATACGCCTTCGCGCGATAGAAATGCTTCAGAAGCGCCTTGCCGAGAATATCGAGCACGAGGGTGGACTTGCCCGAACCGGACACGCCGGTCACGCACACGAGTTTGCCGAGCGGGATGTCGACCGTGGTGTTTTTGAGGTTGAACGCCTTTGCACCAACGACCGTGATTTTCTTGCCGTTTCCTTTGCGCACGGACTTCGGCGTCGGGATCGATTTTTTGCCGGACAGATACTGGCCGGTGATCGACTCCGGGTTTTTGATCAGATCCTTGAGCGTCCCTTCGCCGATGATCTCCCCGCCGTATTCGCCGGCACCCGGGCCGACATCGATGACGTGATCGGCGCAACGGATCATCGCCTCGTCGTGTTCGACGACAATGACCGTGTTGTCGAGGTCGCGCAAACGACGGACCGTTTCGATCAGCTTGTCGTTATCGCGCGGGTGCAGCCCGATCGACGGTTCGTCCAGGATGTAGATGACGCCGGAGAGCGCGCTGCCGAGCTGGGTCGCGAGACGCACGCGCTGCGCTTCCCCGCCCGAAAGCGAAATCGCGCTGCGATCGAGGGTGAGGTAGCCGAGGCCGACATCAAGCAAATTCTGGATGCGCAGGAGAATTTCCTTCGTGACTCGCTCGAGCACGATCTTCTCGCCGGCCCCAAGGTGCGCGGAGAGTTCGGGCTTCACGTGAATGACCTGGGTGTCTACCTGCTTTCCCTTTTTCTTTTCGAACGTCACGAGCGAATGGAACCAGGCCGCGAGTTCATCGACCGGCAGGTTCACCAGTTCCGCGATCGAACGGTCCGCGACTTTGACCGCGAGCACTTCCGGGCGCAGGCGCTTGCCGTTGCAGCTCGGACAGATGAGGGTGCGCATGTACCCTTCGAGTTCGTGCCGCACGTAATCGGAATCCGTGTCGCGATATTTTTGTTCGAGCTGCGACAGAATGCCGGGGAACGTCACGGTGTCGCCATCGAGGGTGTAGGTCTCGTCTCCCGTCCCTTCGAAAATAATTTTCAGCTTGTCCTTCGCGATCTTCTCGACCGGGACGTTCACGGAAAACTTGTGGCGCTTGCCGACCGATTCGAGCAAACGCAGGTAGCTCGTTTGGTTCCCGGCAATGCGGGTCCAAGGACGGATGGCGCCCTCAGCAAAGGTCAATCGTTTGTTCGGGATGACCAGTTCCGGTTCGAGGACGAGCTTCACGCCAAGGCCTGTGCACTCCGGACAGGCGCCGTGCGGCGAGTTGAACGAAAACAGCCGAGGTTCCGGTTTCGGGAGGTTGATGTGGCAGGTCGGACAGCTGAAGCTCTGCGAGAACAGGCGCTCATCGCCCGTATCGTCGATCACGGCGAGGACGAGACCGTTGCCGTAATCAAGCGCCTTGGCCACGAGCTCCTTCAGCTTGGACGGGGTCGGCGGGCTTTCCGGACCGAGCTCGGCGATTTGGATGTCGATCGAATGGGGTTTGGTCTTGTCCTTGCGCATGGCGATCGCCTCTTCGACGTCCATCATGAGCCCGTCGAAGCGGACCGTATGGAATCCGGCGTTCTGCGCCGTGAGCAGCACCTGCTTGTGCTCGCCTTTCATCTCCTGCACGACCGGAGCGAACAGATAAATCGGATTCGTTTTCACGAGTTCGAGAATCGCGGCGCAAATTTGGTCCACGGTTTGTTCGACCACCGGGGCGCCGCACTTCGGACAGTGCGGTTTGCCCGCGCGCGCGTAGAGCACGCGCAGGTGGTCGTAGATCGCCGTGACCGTCCCGACCGTGGAACGGGGATTGTGCGAGGAAGATTTTTGGTCGATGGCGACCGTCGGCGAGAGGCCGGTG
>CAZOPY010000155.1:0-1961 GCA_964581945.1 uncultured Gammaproteobacteria bacterium
CTTCTCGAGCGCAAGCGGTTGCTGAAATCGATCCTGCCGCGTTCACCGCATGTGAAATTTTCTGATCATGTACGGACGCACGGCAAGGCGTTCTTTGCCGCCGCGAAACGTCAGGGGCTCGAGGGGGTGATGGCCAAGGACGCCGCGAGTCCGTATCGCGAAGGGGTGCGCGGCGGGGATTGGGTGAAGATCAAGGCGCGCCAGGAGCAAGAGGTCGTGATCGGCGGATACACGGACCCGAGCGGCGAGCGCAAGCGGTTCGGCGCGCTCGTGGCCGGGGTGTACGAAGGGGATAACCTGGTCTACATCGGCCATGTCGGCGGCGGGTTTGACGAGGCTGAGCTTGAGCGTACCTGGAAGAAGTTGCAGCCCCTTGCTCGCAAGACCTCGCCGTTTGCGACCGATGTCGAACGCGCGCGCTGGGTCCATTGGGTCCGACCCGAGCTGGTTGCCGAGGTCGCGTTCGCCGAGTGGACCAACGAGGGGATTCTGCGCCAGCCCGTGTTCCTTGGCTGGCGCGAGGACAAGTCAGCGCGCGAGGTCGTGCGCGAACGCGCGGGTGCGCCCACGCTCGTGAAACCGGATGCAAAACACACGGGTCCGACGCATGTCGACAAAGTTTTCTGGCCGAAGGAGGGATACACCAAAGGCGATGTGCTCGCGTATTACGAAGAGGTGGCGCCGCTCATTCTCCCATATCTCAAGGATCGCCCGCTTTCGCTCAACCGTCACCCGAACGGCATTACCGGCGACAGCTTTTTTCAGAAAGACGTTTCAAGCCTGCATCTGCCGGCGGGCGCGAAAACGGTCGTTGTCCACTCCGATTCCGAGCGCCGCGACATCGAATATCTTGTCTGTCAAAACGCGCAGACGCTCGCCTACATTGCGAACCTCGGTTGCATCGAGATGAATCCGTGGAACGCGCGGCAGAAAACGCTCGAGCGCGCCGATTACCTGGTGATCGACCTCGATCCGGGCGGCGTTCCGTTTTCCAAGGTGATCGAGGTCGCTCGCGCCGTGCACGAGGTGTTCGACGCGCTGGAAGTGCCGAGCTATCCGAAAACGTCCGGCGGAAAGGGTCTGCACATCTACGTTCCGCTCGGCGCGCGCTACACGCATGAAGAGGCGCGCCTGTTCGCCGAGCTCGTCGCAGCGCTCGTCGCCAAGCGCCTGCCGACGCTCGTCACCGCCGCGCGCGGCGAGGCAAGCAAGCGGAAAAAAGTGAACATCGACCTCTGGCAAAACAAGTTCGGTGCGACCAATGTCGCCGCCTACAGTTTACGGCCGCGTCCCGGCGCACCGGTTTCGACCCCGCTCGAGTGGCGCGAGGTGAACGCGCGACTTGATCCGCTCTCGTTCAATCTGAAAACGGTTCGCGCGCGATTCGACAAAAAGGGCGATCTCTTCGCTCCGGTCCTCGGACCGGGAACGGATTTGGCCCGCGTCCTCAAGCGCCTGTCGGAGATGGGAGACAAAACAGCCCGAAACTGATAGTCTATTCTCGCATGAACCCTATGATCGAGGTCAAAGATCTCACGCGCCGGTTCGCGGATTTTACGGCGGTGGACGGCATTTCGTTTTCCGTCAAACCCGGCGAAATTTTCGCTTTTTTGGGGCCGAACGGGGCGGGGAAGACGACGACCATTAAGATGCTCACCACGCTCCTGCGACCCACCTCCGGGTCGATCCAGGTGAACGGCCACGACCCCGTGCGCGCGCAAAACGCCGTGCGCGAATCGTTCGGGATTGTGTTTCAGGATCAAAGCCTGGATGACGAGCTGACCGCCTTCGAGAACATGGAATTCCACGGCGTATTGTATGGCGTCCCAAAAAAATTGCGACGCGAACGCATCGAGGAGCTCATGAAATTCGTGGAGCTCTGGGACCGCAAGGACACGCTTGTGAAAACGTTCTCCGGCGGGATGAAACGCCGCTTGGAGATCGCGCGCGGTCTTCTGCAT
>CAZOPY010000156.1:0-1953 GCA_964581945.1 uncultured Gammaproteobacteria bacterium
GGACAGTCCGCAGATGAGGCCGGAGACAACGAGGGCGATCGCCTTCAGTTTAAACACGGGTTTGCCAAGCGAGGCAGCCACCTCTTCGTCGTCGCGCACGGCCTCGAGCGCGCGCCCGAACGGCGAGTCGGTGAGCCGGTTCAGAAGGAAATAGACAAGCACATCGAGGGCGAGCACGAGAGAGAAGAACGCGGTCTGCGAGCTGAACCCGCCGGGGCGCGGAATCCCCGGGATACCGAGCGTCCCGCGCGTGAGGGGTTCAACGTTCAGAAAGATCGCTGCGGCCACGAACGAAAACCCAAGCGAGACGAGTGCGAAATAATCATTCTTCAGTTTGCGCGCGGCCAGGGCGAGAATGAGCGCGGACAGAGCGCCCGCGAGCGCGCCACACCCCATCGCGACAAACACATTCCAGTGATACGTGCGCGACAGAATCGCCGAGGTGTACGCTCCGATGCCGATGAGGCCGATCTGTCCCAGGTTCAACAGCCCCGCGTACCCCGCGACAAGGTTAAACGCGAGCGTCATGAGCACGTAGATCCCGGCGAGGATGGCGAGATGAAGCACGTAAGGGGACATACGTCAGGCGAACCGCTTGCGTCCAAAAAATCCGGTCGGGCGAAGCAGAAGAAATAGAAACAGGAGCGTGAAGGCGGCGGCGTTGCGCCAGCCGGACCCCCAAAACCAGACTGCCCCCTGTTCGACGCCGGAAAGAAACAGGCTGCCTACGAGCGCCCCGGACATGGACCCGGGGCCGCCGATCACCGACGCGGCGAACCCCTTGATCGCGAACATGACCCCCATGTTCGGCTCAAGATTGAACTCGAGCGCAATGAACACGCCGGCGACGCCCGCGAGGAATGAACCGATGAGGAAGGTCAGTCGGCGGATGTCGCGTGTGTTGATCCCGAGCACCTCGGCCATCGTTTCCTGATCCGCGACCGCGCGCATCGCTTTGCCGAACCGCGTCCCGCGCGAGAGGGCGGCGAGACCAATGAGAAGTGCCGCGGAAATAATCATGATCACGACCTGCAGCAAGGTCACGGTCGCGCCGAACACGTGAAACGAGCGCGTCTCGATATTGAGCGAGTGCGTTTCGGCGCCGAACAACATTAGGATGAGCGCGTTGCCCATCATGAGCAGGGCGATCGTCGCAACAAGGTACACGAGTCCTTTGCTGCCGCGCGCTCGGAGTGGCTCGTAGACCAGCTCATTCATGAGAAGACCGGCCGCGCACGCCACCGCGCACCCGCCGCACGCGGCGAGCGGAAGTGGCCAGAGCGCAACCGCCGAGAGCCACCAAAATCCGTATGCCGCGAGCGCGATCACGGCGCCGTGGGCCAGGTGAAAGACGCGCGTCGTGGCGTAAATAAACGTGAGTCCAGAGGCGATGAGCGCGTACACGGCGCCCGTGATGAGCGCGTTGATCGTCAGCTGGAGAAGAATCGCCATATCGCGGCCATCCTAACAAACACGGCCCTCACTGGCAAAGAAAAAACGGCCCGCGCGGGGCCGTTTTTCGTGTGGTTACTTTGACGGAATCGGCGTGGCCACCCCCTTCACCACTTTGACGAGCGAAAGGTTGATAAGCGCGTCGCCATTCGTGTCGAAGTTGAACGTCCCGACCGCGCCGGGCCAATCCTTCACCTGCGTGTTCCAGTATTCGGCAACTTTTTCCGGGTCCGTGCTGTCCGTGTTCTCAAGCGCCTCGGCGAGCAGGTACACGGAATCGTACGCCGCGGCCGAGAACGACGGATAGTTCGGGTCGCTCTGATATTTCGCCTGGTACGCATCCAAGAACGACTTGGTCTTCACGTTCGTTTCATCCAGGGCAACCTCCGCGAGGATCATCCCTTCGTACAAAGACGGGTTCGCTTTGAACGCGTCGCGGTCGAGAAGCGATTTCGCGCCAAGGATGCGCACGTTCATGCCGGCCACGCGCATCTCATTCAC
>CAZOPY010000157.1:0-1908 GCA_964581945.1 uncultured Gammaproteobacteria bacterium
GGTCGATGTGTGGAGCGGTGCCGTAGCGCTGCCGCAAGCGGCATGGACCAGGCCGCGCGGCAGCTCGTCGCGACGGTCGAGGACGCGCTCGAACGGGGATTGCCGTTCCGCGATCGTCGCCTGATCCGGCTCGTCGCTCCCTATGTCGACGAGTTCAAGGGGTCCGTCTTCGGAGACCTGCGCCGCGCCGTGCGCGACCAGGCCAGCGAAGATGCCGATGATGCCGTCGAAGCGAGCGCCAGCGCGTCCATCCCGGACAACTGGCGGTGGTGGTCGCACGTGCGCGACCGTCGCGTGGTCATCTTCGGCGGGATGCCCCGCGAGGAGGTTCGCGTGAAGCTCGAGCGCGAGCTCCGCTGCGCGTCGCTCGAGTGGGTCCAGGCGGAATTCAAGCCCCGTGCGCTCGAGAATCTCGCGCGCTCGGTCGAGCAGGGTAGCTACGACCTGGTCATCCTGCTGCGCCGCTTCCTCGGCCACGATGCCGACCAGAAGCTCATCCCGGCCTGTAAGGAAGCGGAGACCGAGTGGATCTCGGTGCCGACCGGGTACGGGCTGAACCGCATCCGCGCCTCGATCGAGGAGCGATTCGAACCTGATCCGCTCCCCGTTCCCGAACGGCCGAGCACGCGGGTCAGTGCAAAGTGACGACGTCGCCTGGCGCAGTGCCGGGCTTTTTCTTTTGGACGCGAGACGATAGGATACGGCCATGGCGATTCATCTCTCGACCCCGGTCAAAGACCTTCCCGGGATCGGCCCAACCGCTGCAAAGGACCTCGCGCGCCTGGATGTAAAAACCGTTCGGGACCTGCTTTGGTATTTTCCGTTTCGCTACGACGATTTTTCCGTCACGAAACCGATCCCGCTGTTGCGCCACGACGATACGGTCACGGTCGTCGGTGCGGTCCGCGAGATCGCGAGCCGTCGCAGCAAGAACGGTCGCGTCATGCTCACGGAGGCGGTTGTCGAAAACGACACGGGCGAGTTGAAGGTCACCTGGTTCAACCAGCCGTTTCTCGAAAAGGTGCTGCGTCCCGGAACGCGCGTCGCGCTCGCCGGGCGGATCGACCGCAAGTTCGGCGGGACCACGATGGTCAGTCCGATCCACGAACCGCCGGAGGCGCGCGTGCACACCGGACGGATCGTCCCGGTGTACGGACTCACCGGCACGCTTGCGCAACGGAGGGTTCGCAACGCGCTCGACGCGGCGATGGAAGCGATTGACGAGCTCGTCGACTGGCTCCCGGAAGACATCCGGGATGCCGAAACGTTTTTCGATCTGCCGACCGCCGTGCGCACCGTTCATTTTCCGGAATCCAACGACCATCTGTCCGAGGCGATCGCGCGACTGAAATTCGACGAGCTGTTTTTGCACCAACTCATGTTCGCGCAGGTGCGCCGCGAGCGCGCGGCCAAGCGCGCGTACGCGATTCCGCTCGACCTCGAACGCGTGCGCGGATTCGTGTCCGCGCTTCCGTTCAAGCTGACCCATGCGCAGCGGCGAGCCGCTTGGGAGATCGTTCAGGATCTCGGCAAAGACGAACCGATGAACCGTCTCCTGCAAGGCGACGTCGGATCAGGCAAAACCGTGGTCGCCGCGCTCGCCGCGCGCGCGGTCGTATCGAACGGCATGCAGGTCGTCTACCTCGCGCCGACGGAAATCCTCGCCGAACAGCAAGAACGCACGTTTCTCGCGTTGCTCCCTGATGCGTCCGTCTCGCTCCTCACGAACGCGCACGCGCGCGTCGGCGGGGAAGAGATCGACCGAGAGCGGTTGCTCGCCGAGCTCCGTTCGGGCGAGATTAAGGCCGTCATCGGGACCCATGCGCTTCTCGAGGAAGCCGTTCGATTCAAACACGCCGCGCTCGTCGTGATCGAATCCCGCAATGCCTGGGTCGGCGCCCTGGCGGG
>CAZOPY010000158.1:0-1903 GCA_964581945.1 uncultured Gammaproteobacteria bacterium
AGCGCCTTTTCGGCGTTCAGCGGTTCTCGATTCGCCGCCGTTGAGGGCGTAAGCGAGACGTGCTCCAGGAGCATGCGCCAGTAGTGCGCCGCGTCATCCCCCCAGCTTCCATACCGAGGCGTGTGACGCTGGCTCAACCCGTGGACGTAGCTCGACGACCGCACCCGCTTCACCCGCGTCAGCGTCCCGAACGTCTGCACGAGATCCTCGTGCAGGTCCGCGTCGCGCACTTCGAAGAACTTCAGACGGGCCGCGCAGAACGACGCGAACAGGACGAACACCGCGTCGTCGCACGCCGGCCAGTGGTCGCCGGACTTGATGGCGTGGCACAGCCGGCGGAACTCATCGGGGGTCCCGTCGCGGTTCGCGACCTGCCGCACCAGCTGTGCGAAGTCCGCCTCTTCATCCGCCGCCGGAATCGCCTCGTGCGGCCGTTCGCCGCGCGCCCACTCGCCAAGCCTCGCCATGTCGAGACCGGTGATCGGACCTCCCTTCTCGGGCGGGACCACGACCAGCGTCGGCTCGACCGGCTCGGGCGGCGGTTCCACGATCGCGACCGGCGGCGGTGCACTCGCCGGTTCAGGGCGAGGCGGTTCCGCCTGCGGCGCCGCGCGAATGGCCGGTGCGGGCGCGGGCGGGGCCGCGGCGGGAGCGGCGGGTTCCGTCGCCATCTCGAGAACGGGAGGTGAGGACTGGATGAGCCGCAGTTCGTCGGGGATGACCAGGTCGATCTGTCCCCCTTCCAGACGCCAGTCGAGCAGGATCTGCCCGATGAGCTGGAGCGTTTGCATGCGCTGCCGCAGGAGAACCGTCTTGATTTCGGGCGGGTACTCCCGTTCGAACAGCCGGGTCGCGTTTTCGGCGTCGTCGAGCGCATCCGAGAGCTTCGCGCCCAGGCTGTGTCGCCTTCCGCGAAGCGCCTCCGCCATCCGCTTCTTCATCGTGTTGTTGAATTCCATCGGATCCTCCGGAAACAGAGCCGGGTCGCCCAGATTGGGCGGACGCGTACTCTGCCAGAAAAAACGAGCCATGTCAAGCGGTCTTACACAAACAAAAAACTCCAGCATTCTGGAGTGTTTTGTGGTGCGCTCGGCACGACTCGAACGTGCGACCCTCAGCTCCGCAAGCTGATGCTCTATCCAACTGAGCTACGAGCGCGCTTGCGACGCTCAAAATTGGCGATCTTCGCGTTCAGCCCTGTGCCTCGTTCGCCGTACATCTTTGTACGGCTCGCTCCGGTGCTCTGGCTTCACGCGAATCTCATCCAATTTTGAACGTCGCACGTGGTTGGGTTCAGAGTTTATACAGCCTTCGGACCACATCCGTCAAGGTCTCGTCGTTCCGAGCGATGTTTTCGGAGCAGAACGTGAGGAGGACTTCGCGCACGCGGTTTGGGTCGATCTCTTCAAGCGGGATCGAAACGAGAGGTTGCAGGGCGCGGTGGAAATCGATGTAGAGAAATTTCACGTCCGGCGGGTCGTAGGCAATCGAGAAATCCCGGACGTCCTTGTAGTCGAAATAGCTGTCGCCGATGACGAGGCCCGTCGTGGTCAGAATGATCGGAATGCGGTCCGGTTCTTGAAACGTGGAAAGGAGCGTGATGATCCCGATCATGAGGATGATGACGGCGAACAGAAAGTTCGCGGTCACGATCGCATAGATGATCAGACACACGGAAACGACGGCTCCGGCGATGTACCAGAATCGGGTCCGCTCGTGGCGGGGATATTCATCGACGTCCCACGCAAGGAGCCGGCGGCCGTATCCGCGCGTCACGGGCGTTGTGGGTTGTGAAGCGGACGTGTCCATACGAAATCTTGGTTCCAACCCCCTGGCGGTGGGGGTGAGATTCGAACTCACGAGGCCTTGCGACCTGCCAGTTTTCAAGACTGGTGCCTTAAAC
>CAZOPY010000159.1:0-1885 GCA_964581945.1 uncultured Gammaproteobacteria bacterium
TCGTAACAAGGCACCCGTAGCGGAAGCTGTGGGTGGATCACCTCCTTTCTAGGGATACTAAGGTCTTCGGACCTTCATCTCAGGTCGAGATCAGACTCACAGGGAATCTGAATCAGGACGTTGCAATCGCACAGACAACCATTGGACTTGCTTCAAAGAACCCGCCCGGCGTTTACGCCGCGCGGGTTTTTGGTTGACGGAAACGCCACCGGACGGTACGGTGCGGCCGCGTTTCTCCGGAGGAACCATGGTGCCCCGTCATGTTCTGACCGCCGATCAGTTCGATCGGGACTCGATCGAGACGATCTTCCGCACCGCCGCAAGCTTCCAGGACGAAAGCGCGTCGGCCGCGATGTACGCCTCCTTGATCGGCTGCCGCGTCGGGATCTACTTCTTCGAGCCGTCGACGCGCACCCGCACCAGCTTCGAAGTGGCTGCGCAGCTGCTCGGCGCGCACGTGGTCGTCTCCGAGAACGCCAAGCACTTTTCTTCCTTCGCCAAGGGGGAGTCGATCGAGGACATGTTCCAGACCCTCGAGCGCTACCGCATGAGCGCGTTCGTCATCCGCTCCGACGCGGTCGGCGCGCCGGCAGCTGTCGCCAGGGTGGTCGGGATCCCGGTTTTGAATGCCGGAGACGGCGCCGGCGAGCACCCCAGCCAGGCGCTGCTCGATTGGTACACGATCCGGAACATCCTCGGCGATCGGCTGGAGCGCGAATGCACGATCGCCCTGTGCGGCGACCTGGCCAACGGCCGGACCGTTCGTTCGCTCTGCCGGATCGTGAAGCGCGCCTACGACGGCGCATCCTGTCCGATCCGCTTCCTGTTCTGCGCTCCGCCCTCCCTCGGGATGAAGAACGACATCCTGCGCGAGCTGATCGACGCCGAGATCCTGTTCGACAAGACGGACGACTTCGAAGAAGCGCTCCGCGCGGCCGATGTCCTCTATCACACGCGGGTGCAGAAGGAGCGGTTCACCGACCGCTCCCAGGCGGAAACTGCGTTCGAGACGGTTCAGGCAAACTTCCGTCTGCACGCCGGGAACATCCGTCTCCTGCAGGAAAACGCCTGCGTTCTCCATCCCCTGCCGCGGCTCGGCGAAATCGACCGCGAGATCGACCGCGATCCCCGCATCCGCATCTTCTCCCAAGCGGAAAACGGCCTGTACGTCCGCATGGCGCTCCTGCTCTGGTGCATCTGCCCGACCCGTTTCTGATCCTGCTCCCAGCCCACGGCTGGGATTTTTCGTTCAAATCCGCTATTCTAGCGAGGGGCTTTCACCCCTTGCCGAACAGGGAGGACCCTGCTACACTGTCGGCACATTTTACGGGCGTGTAGCTCAGGTGGTTAGAGCGCGACACTGATAATGTCGAGGTCCCAAGTTCGAGTCTTGGCACGCCCACCAGGGAATTTGTATGCAGCTTTCAACCGTCGAAATCGTCATCCGCCTCGTGGTCGCCGCGATTCTTTCCGCGGTGATCGGCTACGAACGCGAACACCGAAACAAGCCGGCCGGGCTTCGCACGAACATTCTGGTCGGGGTCGGCACGGCGGTCGTGACAATCGCATCGATCGAGCTGACGAAATACGGCGGGGCCGATGCGGCGGACGTTTCGCGCCTCATGTCGAGCATCCTGCCGGGGATCGGGTTTCTCGGCGCCGGAACGATTCTGCGGGACGGTGGAAGCATCCGAGGACTGACCACGGCCGCGAGCATCTGGGTTGTTGCCGCGATCGGTATTGTTTCCGGACTGGGCTTCTATGAACTTGGCGTGATCGCCACGGTCATTGCCCTTGTGACGCTTGCCCTGCTCCCCGTACACAAAGAGTAAGGATGAAATCGGCCACAAATGGGGCCTGGGTAGCTCAGTGGTAGAGCAGTGGA
>CAZOPY010000160.1:0-1800 GCA_964581945.1 uncultured Gammaproteobacteria bacterium
AGCCAAAAGATGAATAACATGTTGTTGCGCTTTCTTACCATCGTGACGATCGCGAGCTTGCTCCTCGCCCCGGTTGCCGGGATGGCGAAGACGGCTCCAGACAAGTTCGTGCGCACCGCGAACTACTTTTTGCTCTCCGGTACCACCCTCGACAACCAGGACACGGTTAACGCGCTTGCAAAATATGACCTGCTCGTCCTCCCGGCCGAAGCGCAGGTTTTCAACCAGGATTTTTTCCCAAAAATTCGCGCGCTCAATCCGGACATCATCATTCTCGCGTACGTCCCGTCCGTCAGTTACAACAACCTGTACTGGTCGGACGCCCTGCACATCCAACTGAAAAAAGGGATCCAGAGCTCCTGGTGGCTGAAGAACGGCAGCGGCGGACAGGTGAGTCTGTGGGCGAACACTTCCGCGCTCAACGTGAATTCCGGTTGGACGGATTACCTTGCCGGGTTCGTCGCGACCAACATCCTCGCCACCAACTTGTGGGATGGCGTATTTTACGACGAGGTTGATGACTCAATTTCCTGGGTCGGCCCGGTAGACACAAACGGCGACGACCAGGCGGACGCGGCAAGCGTCGCGGACGCCAACTGGAAGCAGGGGTACCAGAACCTGTTCGCCGCTACGCGTGCCCAGGTTGGCAGCACGCGCATCATCATCGACAACGGCAGTTCGGACTCGCGCTATTCCTCATCCGTCAACGGACGTCTGTTCGAGTCCTTCCCCACCCCCTGGGAAGGAAACGGCGCCTGGAGCACGGTCATGAAAAATTATCTCCGCCTTGAAGATGAAACCGTGAAAGATCCGATCATCGTCGTCGACGGGGACACGAACAACACCGGCAACCAGACGGATTATCAGGACATGCGGTTTGCGCTCACCTCTACCCTGCTCGGAAACGGCTACTTCGCCTACGACTTTGGAACGCAAAGCCACGCGCAACTGTGGACGTACGACGAAGAAAGCGCGTACCTGGGCGAACCGAAAGGCGATCCGGAAGACCTTCTGAACGCGACGAACACGACGATGCAGGACAGCGTCTGGGGGCGCGACTTTGCCGACGGCAAGGTGGTGGTGAACGCCACGAGTTCCACGCAAACCGTGACGCTCGGCGGCGATTACGAAAAGCTGCACGGCACGCAGGACGCCACGGTGAACAACGGCTCGATCATTTCCAAACTGACGCTCAGTCCAAAAGACGGGGTCGTCCTCCTGCGTCCGATCGAAAAAATCGACGACGCCGCGTTCCTGAACGGATCGTTCGCGCGCATCTTCGACAACACCGGCGCTACGAAACGCACCGGATTCTTCGCGTATGACGCAGCGTACAAAGGCGGCCAGCACGTCGTGCACTTCGATCTGAACGGCGACGGCATGCGCGAAACAATCGTGGCGAACGCGACGGACGTGAAAATTTACAACAGCGACGGTTCGCTCCACGCGGATTTCTATCCGTACACGAGCGCGTACAATCTGGGGATCAACATCGCGGTCGGCGACATCGAAAATGACGGTTCCGTCGAGATCGTGACCGGCACGGAAAAAGGCGGCGGACCGCAACTGCGCGTCTTCAATAAGGACGGGGTGCTCATTAATCCCGGCTTTTTCGCCTATGACACCGCGTTCCGCGGCGGGGTGCACGTTGCCATCGGCGACCTGAACGGAGATAATATCAAGGAGATCATCGCGGGCGCGGGCGAAACCGGCGGACCGCACGTGCGCGTCTTCAACAAGGCCGGGACGCTGATCAATCCGGGGTTCCTCGCCGACGATCAAAATTTCCGTGGCGGGGTG
>CAZOPY010000161.1:0-1785 GCA_964581945.1 uncultured Gammaproteobacteria bacterium
GAATGCTGGAGCAGCTCGGACTCTCACTTCCAACCGAATTCGTGAAGTCGTTTGAAGACGCCTGGGTCTGGGGAGAGCTCGCCCCGGGTCACACGATCAAAAAAGGCGATCCGCTGTTTCCGAAACACGAAGCGTAACCTCTATGTCCCTCGTTGACCTGCTCATTCTGATCATCCTTGCCGGGTTTGTCCTGTCGGGATTTATTTTCGGATTCGTGCAGTCGCTCGGCAACCTGATCGGCTCCGCCGTGGCGCTCGTGCTCGCGAACATTTTCGTCGGCCCCGTCAGCACCGCGATCGGGTCCTGGTTCGGGGTGAACAGCAGCCTCGTTTCCGTGTTCGTGTTTTTCTTTCTGTTCGTCCTGATCGCGCGACTGGTCGGGTTCGGGTTTTGGATCCTGGCGAAGATGTTCGGGTTCCTGGCCTGGATTCCGTTTGCCAAAACGATCAATCGGATTCTCGGCGCCGGGTTCGGACTCATCGAAGGGATTATCGTCGTCGGCCTTGTGTTTTACTACGCGCAGAAATTTCTCCCCGCGAGCGTCGTGAATTCCTGGCTTGCCGTTTCCGCGATCGGCGGCTATTTGCTTGCCATCGTGAGCGCGGTCGAGGCGGTGTTGCCCGCCTTCATCCAGGCCAAAAAATAATATGCGCTTCGTCGACACGCATTGTCATGTCCATTTCAATGCGTACAAACAGGACATGGACGAGGTGATCAAGCGCTCCCTTGAGAACGGGACGCACATGATTACGGTTGGGACGCAGTCGACGACGAGCAAAAACGGTCTCGCGGTCGCGGAACAGTACGACGGCGTCTGGACCACGATCGGACTCCATCCGAATCACACCTGCGAGCAGGAGTTCTGGGACGATGACGAGCTGCCTCCCGAGCAGCAAGCGACGCCGAAGATCGTCACCCGCTGCGAAGCGTTCGATCTTGATTACTATCGCGAGCTTGCCAAACATCCGAAGGTGGTCGCAATCGGCGAGTGCGGACTCGACTATTATCGTATCCCTGAGCACCTGAACAAGAACGAGGTGATCGCGACCCAGGAACGTGACCTCCGAAAGCAACTCGATCTCGCAGCCGAGGTCAATCTCCCGCTCGTCATCCACTGTCGAGACGCACACGCGCAACAGCAGGCGATCCTGCGGGAGTATATCGAAGCGGGGAAGCTCGAGCGACGCGGAGTCGTGCACTGCTTCACGGGCACGCGTGCGGAAGCCGAAGCGTATTTCGCGCTCGGGTTCCTCGTGTCGTTCACCGGGATTATCACCTTTCCGCCTCGCAAATCCGAAGGGCCGATCTCCCCGCTCCAGCAGGTCGTGCGCGACGTCCCGCTCGAAAAAATCATGATCGAAACCGATGCGCCGTATCTCACGCCCATCCCGCACCGCGGAGAACGCAACGAGCCGTGGTACGTGCGGCACGTGGCGGAAAAAGTCGCGGAATTGAAAGCGACCTCCATTGAAGAGGTCGCTCGGGTGACGACGGAAAATGCCACGCGTCTGTTCAACCTAGGTAGGTGAGGCCCGGGTACAGCGGGTAGCGGGCCGAGAGTTCTTGCACGCGCTTGCGGATGTCCGCGAGCGCGGTTTCGTTTTCGTGGCCGACGATCGCCTCGTCGATCCATCCGGCGATCAGTTTCATCGCGTCCTCTTTCATCCCGCGGGTCGTGAGCGCGGGGGTCCCGAGCCGGATGCCGGACGGGTCCATCGGTCCGCGCGGGTCGTCGGGGATCGCGTTTTTGTTGACCGTGATCCCGGCGCGGTCCAGGGCCGCCTC
>CAZOPY010000162.1:0-1776 GCA_964581945.1 uncultured Gammaproteobacteria bacterium
CATGGTCACGTCCGCGTCGCCGACCTTGACTACGAGGTCATCGCCCTCGCGATAGGAGACATAGTTGGCGAGCTCTCCGTCCTTTGTCACGGAGTCGATGCGAATGTTGAGCGACTCGCTTGTCCCGTCCGAGCGCCAGTAGCGAACGGGAAACTGGCGATAGATGCCGTGTCGCGGCTCGTAAAAATTTCCGGTAACCGTTTCCACGACATCGAAGGACGAGTCCTTGTTGACCTGAATCACCTCGTCGATCGATGAAAGCGTGTAGCCGCCCGCGCCTTGCGCCTGCGCCGGAGCGGCGCACAGGAGCCCGACAAAAAAAACGATCGTGCTAACGAAGGTAGCGAGCTTTATTCGCGTTCTGTTCGTCATTGGTGCGCGCATAGTGCACGGCGCCGTCCGCGTCCGTCAGAAAGTACCAGTAGCCGTTCGCTTCCGGAAAAACCGTGGCTGTAAGGGACGCCAGGCCCGGATTGGAGATCGGCCCGGGCGGCAACCCGGGATACAGATAGGTGTTGTAGGGCGAATCGACGCGCCGATCGTCATCGGAAACGGATGGCGAGGTGCCCCCTGTGACATAGTTTACCGTGGAATCGGCCTGCAACGCCATGCCCGCGTCGAGGCGGCGCCAAAAAATGTCCGCGACCGTGGCGCGGTCCGCGTCATCCATCACCTCGCGTTCGACGATGGAGGCGACCGTCAGCGCTTCGTGAATCGTCCGGCCGTGTTTCTCGAGCTCGGCGCGCATGTCCGGCGTGAACTGCGCGTCCATCGTATCAACCATTTTTTGTGCGACGTCATCCGCGGTCGCGTCCGCAAAAAACCGATAGGTATCCGGGAACAGGTACCCCTCGAGGTCCACGGAGGCCGGTTTTTGCGCGGCGACAACGAACGCCTCGGTTGCGAGCGGCGACTGGACGCCGACCGCCGCTTCCCAGTCCGTCGCGGTGATGGTCGGAATCGCGGCGCGGACGCGTTCTCCCATCTGCGCGAGCGTAAACCCTTCCGGAAAGGTGATCGTTACCTCTTTGGGTGCCTCGGGCGCTGGCGGAGGGGTCGGAAAAAAATGATGATAGAGCCGACTGCCGGTCAGAAGCGCGAACAAAACGACTGCGGTGCCGAGAAAGAGATGCATCAGTTTCCTCATAGAACGTCGTGATGACTGTCCGCCTGGAGTTTTGAGACGATTTCCTTCACGCGTTGCGCCTGGTCGCGCGGACACACCAAAAGCGCGTCACCCGTGTCCACGACCACCACGTTTTCCATCCCAAGCACGGTCACCATCTTTTCCGCCGGCGCGTAGACGAGCGAACCGCTTGTGTCGATGAGCACGCACCGCCCTTTCGTCACGTTATCGCCGTCGACCGACAGGCGATCGTAGAGCGTATCCCAGGCGCCGATGTCGCTCCATCCGAAGTCTCCTTTCAGGACGAGCATATCGCTCGGGTCAAGATGCTCGGTCACCGCGTAGTCAAAGGAAATTTTCGGGAGCGAAGCGTACAGCTCCTCCACATCCCCGCTGCCTGTTTGGATGCGACGCAGCGTCTGACCCATCTCCGGCGCATGGCGCTCGATCGCCTGCATGAATTTGCGCGGGGTCCACATGTAGTAGTTCGCGTGCCAGAGGTAGGCCCCACTCTCGAGATAGCCCTTGGCCGTGTCATAATCCGGTTTCTCCTTGTGGCCCGCAAAAGCGAACACCTCGACCCCGTCGCGCGTCTCGAGTCGCGCGCCTCTTTTAGTGTAGCCAAGGATCGTGCTCGGAAAGGTCGCCGC
>CAZOPY010000163.1:0-1772 GCA_964581945.1 uncultured Gammaproteobacteria bacterium
CATAATCGGTCGCGACGCGCCGTCGCGCGCCGCCGGATTCGACCAGAAAACAAACCCGTTTTCCGCCCGGCGACCCTTTGAACAGTTTGCGCATTTCCTCGACCGTTTCCTGTCCCGGCTTGCCGGAAAGCACGATATCGAGCGTCACGGTCGAGGGCGCCCGATCCGGAAACGGGGGCGGGGTTGGCGCCAGGGTCATCCGAAGCGAGTCCGGCACCCACATATTTCCGTCGAGCATCCCCGCGACCTCGTCGAGCCGCGCTTCGTCGAGAAAGATAAAACTGTTCGCGAGCAGTTTCGCCTCTTCCCCATCGCGTTTGGACACTTTGGCCGAAACGAGCAGCACGCGGTCCGGCAACAGCATCTCTTTGTACTGCTCGAACACGCGCGGAAACACGATCACCTCGGTCTTCCCCTTTCCGTCTTCCAGACCGACGAACGCCATGGCCTCGCCCTTCTTCGTGACGATCTGCTTGATCGAGTCGATCACCCCGCCGCAGCGCACAAACTGGCCGTCGGGAGTGGCGACCACCTGCGAACACGGAAGCAACTGTTTGCCGAACCGTTTGGCCGCTTCGTCGAACGGATGCGAGCTGACGTAGAGGCCGAGCAGTTCTTTTTCCCAGCCCAGCAATTCGGTCTTGGTCGCTGGCGGCGTCGGACGCAACCGAAGTTTTTCCATGTTGAGTGACGGCGCGAGCTCGAACAGCGTGCTCTGATTCGCGGCGAGCCGTTCGCGGGACTGCTTGTTGAACAACAGAACCTGGTCCATGTTTTCGAGCAACTGCTTGCGTTCCCCGAACCGGTCCATGGCGCCGGATTTGATAAGCGCCTCGAGCGACTTCTTGTTGAACGCGCGGTGATGCGTGCGCTCCGCGAAATCCGCGAGGTCCTTGTACGGCCCGTTCGCCTTGCGCTCTTCGACGATCGCATCCACGACCTCGGCGCCGAGGTTCTTGATGACGACGAGGCCGAAGCGGATCGTCTTGTCGTCGATGTAGGTGAACATCGGGAGCGATTCGTTGACGTCCGGAGAAAGCACCTGGATGCCCATGCGCTCGCATTCCTTCACGGCGTGCGCGATCGTTTCCAGGTCGCCGGATTCCGCGGTCATGAGCGCGGCCATGTACTCGGACGGAAAATTCGCCTTCATGTAGGCGGTCTGATACGCGACCATCCCGTAACTCGCCGCGTGCGCTTTGTTGAACCCGTACGCCGCAAACGGTTCGATCAGTTTCCACAATTCATCCGCCTTCTTTTTTGAAAGGCCGTGTTCGACGAATCCATGCAGCAGTTTTTCTTTTTGCTTCGCCATTTCCTCCGGAATCTTCTTTCCCATGGCTTTGCGCAGCTTGTCCGCGTCGAGCCAGGAATACCCGGCGAGCTCGATCGAAATCAACATGACGTCGTCCTGATACACGATGACGCCGTACGACTGATCGAGAATTTTTTCCAACCGCGGGTCAAGATAACTTTCGAGCGAGCGGTCGTGTTTGCGGCGGATGTACTCCGGGATGGATTCGATCGGGCCCGGACGATACAGCGCCACCATGACCATGATGTCCTCGATGCGTTCCGGCTTCAGGTCCATGAGGTACTTCGTCATCCCGTCTCCGTTCAGCTGGAACGTCCCCATAGTATGACCCTTTGCGAGCAGCTCGAACGTCTTCGCGTCATCGACCGGCAATTTCTCGAGCACGAGGTCCAGTCCTTTCGTTTTTTTGACCAGTTTCACCGCGTCTCCCAAGATCGACAGGTTCCGGATCCCGAGG
>CAZOPY010000164.1:0-1720 GCA_964581945.1 uncultured Gammaproteobacteria bacterium
GAAAAGTACGGAGATCGTGGTCGCTGGCGCCACGACGGAGGCTGGGGTGTACTGGCGCAAGCTCTGGGAAGGGATTACGGCGATCGTCGGCGACGTCCGCGACATGCGGCGAGAGTTCGCACAAAGCACACGCCCGGCCGACCTGCGTCAGATGATCGGGATGAATGATCTGCTGGATGCCAGCAAAAAGATCGATCTCGTCGATATCCGTTATCAACCGCGCGGCGAAGGAATCGACGTGCGCGAGGTGCGCCTCGTGCAGGTGAAGCGCGGCGGCCAACCACTCGCCTCGTACGAGGTGAGTGGGATTTTTCGAGAACACGAAGCGTATGTGGCGTCGCTCGCGGGCCGCGAGGCGCTCTCGGAGCACATGCAACGCGCACAGACGACGGAGTTTGTCGTGAGCGGGCAGGCGTTCGCGGCCGAGCTGGAAACGCGCAAAGAATCCGACCGAGACGTCCGCGCATTTCTGCACGAGTACTTCGGGGAGTTTCTGTTGAACCTGCTCGTCGAACCATCGCTTGATGCGCGGGTAGTGGATAGGGTGTGGACGGCGACGGCCGGAACGCGATCAGGCACCATCGCAAAACTTTTTTTCGCGCATCCCGGGGCGTCCGAGTTCATCGCCCTTTCCGCCGATCGCGCCGGCGAATCAGCGGCCGCCGCTCAACGTCTCGTTACAGCTCTGCGAACCTGGGCGCTTCTGTATCCGCCCAGTCGTGCCGATTTGTCCGCACTTAATCCCGATTGGAAATTGGATCCGACTTTTCTTGAGACGGCGACGTTCGTATCCGTCATTCGTGAGGGCGGAAAGGAAACGGTGAAACCGATCGAGGTCGCGCACGGGAAGTCGATGCGGACCTTGACAGGTTCTTAAAATTGCGCCACTATGCACACTCCTGTTTCTGTTGGAGGCCCGATGAATGCGGACGCATCCGCGCAAGGCGTGATCCTCGCCCTCGGTGCGACCCCGGTCGACCCGACGCTGCCTGGCGAACCGATCGTCTCGCGCGCCCTGACGCAGATCCAGGCGGTGCGCGCGCACCCGCGCTACCGCGCGCTCGTTGACAAGCGGCGCGCCGGCGAGCTCGATGCTCACGGCTTCGACACGGCCCTCGACGCGCTCATGGATGAGCTCTCCGAGCAGGAGAATTGACGACACCGGTTGGGACGCCCTCCCAACCTTTTCTTTTTCACGAACTCTTGGTACGCTCACCTGCGCTATGCGCGTCATCTTGATCCACGGATTCAATGCGGGTCCGGACCAAAATTTTCACCCCTGGCTTCGGCAACAGCTTGTTGATCGCGGATTTCAGGTGGTCGCGCCGACCCTCGACCTCAAGGCAGGCGAGGAATTCGACCTCGCGGGCGTCATCGATTCCATGAAAAAGCAGATCGGCGTGCTCGGCAACGAGGACATCGTGCTCGGCCACTCGCTCGGCGGGCTGCTCGCCCTTCAATATCTACAAGCGGTTGAAATGGTGGAAACCCCGCGCGCCATGATCCTCGTTGCGTCCCCCTGGAAGGTGGCGAAGCCCGAGCTTCAGCGTCTGTTCATGCTCGACATCGACGCGGACGTCGTCATGTGGAAAGCGCGCGAGTTCGTGATCGTCCATTCGAAGGACGACAAACTCGTTCCGATCGAACACGGACGACTCCTCGCAAACGCGCTCAAGGCCAGACTGGTCGAGACCGAAGGAGACGATCACTACATGGGCGA
>CAZOPY010000165.1:0-1664 GCA_964581945.1 uncultured Gammaproteobacteria bacterium
CTATGCCGACGATGTTTGAACTGATTCGCGGGAGCTGGGCGCTGTATCGCCGGCACTTTTCGCTGTTCGGCGGGTACGCGGCCTGGCTGCTCCTGCCCTACGCCGCATCGGTTCTTCTGTCGTTGCTTCCGGGAAACCAAACGATCCTCGGGTATTTCGACGACCTCTTATTGATCGCCCAGCTGTTTCTCACGATCTGGCTCGCGGTCTTGATCCCCTTGCTTGCCCAGGCCGTCATGGACGGCAAGCGACGCCTCCCGATCGCGGCCTTGCAAGAAACGGCCTGGCGGCGCCTGCCGTCGGTGGTGTGGGTGAGCCTCATTGAAAACGCCGTATTTTTTGGCGGACTCATCTTCATCGTCCCGGCCTTTATTTTTACGGTGTGGTTCGGGTTGTCGTCGATGTCCGCCATCTTGGACGGTGAAAAAGGGTTGCACGCTCTTGTCGTGACTCGCGAACGGGTACGCGGCAAATTCTGGCCCGTGGCCTGGCGCCTGATCGGCGGCCCGGTGCTCATCATGCTCATCTACCTGTTTGTCGTGAACCTCGTGGTCGCGGTCGTCGCGACCGTGGCGAACGTCCCGAACGACATCCTGCTCTCCCCGACCCCGCCGCTCTGGCTCGACGTGATCGGGAGCGTCGGCGATATCTTCATCCTGCCCGTACTCATGATCTATCTCACCCTCTTGTATCTTTCGCTCGCGCCGAAAGGCGCAAGTGGCGAGAAAAAAGAGGCGTAAACGCCTCTTTTGCGTTCGGGAATATTCATGTTAGGATGAGCGAGTCATTGAAATCTCTGTATGAAACTCGAACCGGTCATCGGCCTTGAAATCCACCTCCAGCTGAAGACAAAATCCAAAATGTTCTGTTCGTGCCCGGCCCAAGAGACCGCGATTTCGCCGAACACGAACGTATGCCCCGTGTGCATGGGCCACCCGGGAACGCTTCCGGTCCCGAACGAAGAGGCGATTCGCGCCGGCGTGCTCATGGGCCTCGCGCTCGGGTGCGAAATCGCGCCGCGATCGAAATTCGATCGCAAACATTATTTCTATCCGGACCTGCCGAAGGGCTACCAGATCTCGCAGTACGATCTGCCGATTGCGGCCCACGGGTCGCTCACAGTCGAGGTGCCGGGCAACGGCGAACGCGATCGGATCGCGATCGGAATTACGCGCGCGCATTTGGAGGAAGACGCCGCAAAAAACGTGCACGATGAAAAGGGCCGGACGTTTGTGGACTTCAACCGTGCCGGAACGCCGCTCTTGGAAACCGTGACCGAACCGGATTTTCGTTCGCCCAAGGAAGCGAAGGCGTTCCTGCAGGAACTGCGGCTGATCGCGCGCTACCTTGGCGTCTCGGACGCAGACATGGAAAAAGGTCACATGCGCTGCGACGCGAACGTGTCGCTCCGGGAGCTGGACGCGGACGGGAACGTCTCCGGTCCGTTTCATCCAAAAACGGAAATCAAAAACGTGAACTCGTTCCGTGCCGTCGAACGCGCGCTCGAATTTGAAATCATGCGGCAGACCAAGCTGTGGGAGGCTGGCACGCCGCCCGCGATCTCGACCACGCGCGGCTGGAACGACGTGAAACAGGTGACCGAAGAACAGCGCACCAAAGAAGCGGCCGATGATTACCGCTACTTCCCCGAGCCGGACATCCCG
>CAZOPY010000166.1:0-1662 GCA_964581945.1 uncultured Gammaproteobacteria bacterium
GCGTCAGCGTGGTCGCGATCGTTTCCGGGTCGCGCATTTCTCCGACCAAGACCACGTCCGGGTCCTGGCGCAGCACGTGCTTCAACCCTTCGGCAAACGATTCGGTGTCCGTCCCGACCTCGCGCTGTTTGACGAGCCCCATCGCCGGCGGATAGACAAATTCGATCGGGTCTTCGAGCGTCACAATGTGCGCTGGGCGCGTCTCGTTGATCACCCCTAGCATGGCGGCGAGCGCCGTCGATTTCCCGGTCCCGGCCGGTCCGGTCACGAGAACCAGGCCGTTCGGAACCGAGATCATCTCCCGCACGATGTCCGGCATGTCGATCTGTTCGAAGGTCGGAATCGAATTGGCGATCAGACGAGCGGACAACGCCGGGTTGCCTCGTTCGACGTGCAGGTTCAAACGGAACCGGTACGACCCCTCTTCGTAGGCGAAATCCAGCTCATGGGACGCGAGAAACCGCGCCCACTGCTTCTCGGTGACGGTTTCTTGGATGCACAGATCGAGATCGCGGCGCGTCATCGCCTTCCCTTTTTGCTCGACCAGATTCCCATCGATGCGAAACAACGGCGGACGGCCGACTACAAGATGCACATCGGACGCTTTGCGACGGATCGCTTCCTGAAAAATGCCGCTGATGACCATAGTCCCCCTTGAATGGAATTACCACCCTTTTTCCTTGAGTGCCGCGATCGCCGCGGCCACCTGCGCTTCGTGCTTGGACGTTCCGAGTCCGGTTGCGACCAGCTCCTTGCCAAGATAGACGCCCACCTGGAAATTCTTGGCATGGTCCGGGCCCTCTTCGCTCATCACTTTGTAGGTCGGGGTCACGCCATGCTTTTCCTGAGCGGACTCTTGAAACCGACTCTTCGGATCAATGTACAGCTGGTGCTGGAGAATCGCCGGAAGTTTGATGAGCACCGTTTTCGTGATGAATTCCTTGGACGGTTCCCACCCCTGGTCGAGATAGATCGCGCCGATGATCGCCTCGAACGCGTTCGCGAGGATATAGCGTCGCGCCTTGGATTTCGCGTCCTTGGACTCGCCGCGGGAAAGAAGCAGCGCGTCCTCGACGCCAAGGTCGGCGCAGATGTCGGAGAGGATGTCCGCATTCACGAGCGCCGCGCGCCAGTTCGTGAGCTCTCCTTCCGGATTTTCGTACTGCTGAAACAGGTATTCGGTCACGACCAGTTCGAGCACGGCGTCGCCGAGAAACTCGAGGCGTTCGTTGTGGCCGAGCGGAAAGTCGGGGTGCTCGTTCAGATACGAGCGGTGAACAAGCGCTTGGCGTAGCGTGTCCTTGTTGCGAAACGTCACGCCAAGGGCCTGTTCAACAGCGGAGAGTTCCATAATTATGCGGTTGGTTTTGGCTCAGGAGTTTTCTCTTCCTTCTTTTTTGCCGGCTGCGTGTCGATCGCTTTCAGGGCGTTGTTCGCGAGCATGTCTTTGTAGATGGCGCCGAGCACGCCGTTCACGAACCGTCCGGACGCCTCGCCGCCGAACCCCTTCGCGAGCTCGATCGCTTCGTTGATCGCGACCTTGGACGGGACGTTCGGCGAGAACTTCAGCTCGTACGTGCCAAGACGCAAAATCGCCCGGTCGATGAAAGTGATCGTTTCGAGCGGCCAGTCCGGCGCGAAATGGGTGATCAACTCATCGAT
>CAZOPY010000167.1:0-1639 GCA_964581945.1 uncultured Gammaproteobacteria bacterium
GGAGTGACCCTGTTCGCTGTGATCGTGGGCATCTCGATCGGGACGCTCGGATTGCTTCTCGGTCCGTGGCTTGCCACGCGCTATGCTCTGCCCGAGTTGAGCGACTGGTCGGATCATCTCACGCATCTTACGGTCGGGCTTTTTGCGCTTTGGGCCTGGCATAATCGCTCCCGAGCATAAGTATGGTTCAAACCATCTTTCAGCAAACGAACGACCTGCTTTGGACCGCGCTCATCATCGTGTGGATCATCGGATTTTTTGGAAACAAACCGACGGTGAAGAGCGAACCGGTAAAAAACCGACTACTGGTCAGCGTCCTGCTGATCATCGGGTTCAGTCTCGTGTTCTCGGACGCGAGCGTCGGGGGATGGATCGGCGCGCCGCTTCCGAGCGGGCCTCTAATGCAGCCGTTCGGGGTGATCGTCACGGCGCTCGGGGTCGCGTTTGCGGTGTGGGCCCGGTTTACGCTCGGAAAAAACTGGAGCGGGGCGCTCATCACGGCAAAACAGGGTCATGAACTGGTGACCCGCGGACCCTACGCGCTCGTGCGCCATCCGATCTACACCGGTTTTCTCCTCGCCGCTCTCGGAACACTTATCATCAATGACACGTTTGGCAGTCTGCTCGGATTCGGGCTCATCGCGATCGCATTTTTCCTGCGCATCCCGCGGGAAGAGGCGCTCATGACGGAGCTGTTCCCTGCGGATTATCCGGCGTACAAAAAACGAACGAAAATGATCGTCCCATTCCTGTTCTAGATCGCCCATTGCCACCCGAAACTTCGCGAGGTATAGTCAAAACATGATGTGCTTCATCCCGGACATTCGACCGGAGGAAGCCGACGGGCTCATGCGCTGGCTGGGTTTTGTTGAGCACATCAGCAAGGAAGACGGGACAAAAAGTTTTCACCGCGAGATGCACGAACGCCATTTTCCACGCTTCCATGCGAGTATCGTCGTCATGACCGGCGGCGCAAAACTCAACATCCATTTCGACCAGGCGAACAATGACGGCCAGGGCAACCACAAGTACGTGTGGTCCTACGCGAACCCGCTTGTGCGCGAAGAGGTGGAACGCATCGAACTCAAGTGCGAGGAATGGGACAAACTCGGGCGTCCGCTTCCTGCGCCGAAAAAAATACCGGCCAAGAAAAATTTTCGTTCACTCATTCGCCGCGCCAAATCTTTGTATGAAACAGTTCGTACCCGGGCCGCTTCCCGACAACGCCCGGAATCTGATGCGCCGCCTCGGGTACGGTGAACACCTTGGTCACGGCGGCCAAACCAGTTTCGAGCGACGCATCACCGGCGGCGACTTCCCTCGCCTCCATGCCTACGTCGAGGAAAAAAACAACGGTTTGCAGATCAACCTGCATCTCGATCAGAAACAGGGCGCGGCCGGTGGGTCGATGCACGGAGGCGAATACGAAGGACCGCTCGTGGAACAGGAAATGACGCGCATCACCTCATCAATTACCGGCATGGGGATGCCGACCGACACGGGCAAGCGATATACGGACGAAGACGAGGCGCCGAAGAAAGGGTTCTGGGGGTCGATTTTCGGCTAATTTCAGGGAAAGGTACGCAAAAAGCGGTTGACAAAACCGTTTTTTTGGTGTATCTTTTTTCACCGGAGGTGC
>CAZOPY010000168.1:0-1578 GCA_964581945.1 uncultured Gammaproteobacteria bacterium
CATCCCTTCGTACAAAGACGGGTTCGCTTTGAACGCGTCGCGGTCGAGAAGCGAGTTCGCGCCAAGGATGCGCACGTTCATGCCGGCCTCGTGCATCTGCTTTAGGAGCAGCTCGCCGGTTGCCGGCGTCTGCGGAATCACGTACACGATCTCCGGGTTCGATGCTTTGAGTTTCGTGACCATCGTGCGGAAATCGGTGTCCTCCGTGTTGAATTTTTCATCAAACACGATGTTCTTTCCAAGACCGATGAAATTGTTCACGAACACCTTGCGCACCCCTTGCGCGAAATCCGTGTTCTCGGAAACGACGGCGGCTTTCGACACCGTGAGCGTCTTCACGGCGTAGTCGGCCATGAGTGCTCCTTCAAACGCATCGGACGGATAGGTGCGATACACGAGGTCGCCAGCATCCGTGATGTCCGGGCTCGTCGCCGACGGCGAGATGAGGATCGCGCGCGCTGCCTGCGTGAGCGTGGCGGCCGCAAGCGTTTCGCCCGAGCAGGCTCCGCCGAGGACAAACTTCACCCCGTCGACGTTCAGGAGCTTCTGGGTCGCGGTCGTCGCGTCTTCCCCGTTGCACTTACCGTCTTCGTAGACAAGCTCGATCTGGCGTCCGTTCACGCCTCCGGCCTGATCGATCTGTTCAACGGCCAGGTCGTACACTTTCTGGAAGGTCGAGCCGTACACGGCGGCGTCGCCGGTGAGCGGGGTCAGTACCCCGACCTTGATCGGACCCGTTTCGGTCGGTGCCGGCGCATTCGCTTGGGAAAAGTACACGATCGCGAGAATGAGCAGCACGCCTACAATAGCCCAGAGGAGTCCGTTGTTTTTCTTGTCCATACGTTTCCGATAAGACTTATGTCTCTACTGCCGGATTGGCATCACGATGTACAGGTAGTTGCTTGCCGTGTCGGTCGGTCGCACAAGGCATGGATTGGCGCCGTCGATCATCTGAAAGGTGATGTCGTCCGCGTCCATGGCCTGCAGACCGTCGAGCAGGTACCGGTAGTTTAATGTGACGGCATTCGGCTGGCCAGAGACCTCGACCGGACAGGTCGCCGTGTTTTCTCCGCGCGTCGCATCCGTGGCGCTCACGGTTGCAGCGCGCGTGGCGGGATCAAACGACACGGTGACATCGAACAAACCGGACTTTGAGAAGAGGCTCGCGGTTTTGACCGCCTTCATAAAGTCCTCGCGGTCCACCTTTGCCTCGGTTTGAAACGTTTTCGGGATGATCTGCTGATAATCCGGGTAGGTTCCCTCGATCGTGCGGGAAATCAGTTCGACCGTTCCGTAGGTAAACACGATCTGGTTGTCCGAAAGGTTCACGATGACCTCGGTTGGCGGATCCACGTTGTCTTTGAAGATCGACAGGATGCGGGACACCTCGGCCATCGTGCGCGCTGGGACGATCGCGGACCCGTCCAACGTCCCTTCGGCCCCTGGAAGCTCGATGTGGCGGTCTGAGAGGCGGTAGGAGTCCGTAGCAGCGAACGTGACGCGTCCGCGTCCGCCCTGGGTCGAGAAGCGCATGAGCACACCGGAGAGCCCCGGGCGCGATCCATTCGTCGCGACTGA
>CAZOPY010000169.1:0-1557 GCA_964581945.1 uncultured Gammaproteobacteria bacterium
CAAATACACGCTCGGCGAACTGCACCTCATGACGCTCGGTCCGGTGCGCCACAATGCGTTCCGATACGAATTCGGACACAAGAAGCAGGAACACGCCGAGATCGAACGATAAACGCGAGGGATATGGCGGGGAAGGCGCAGCGGCGAGGAGGACCCATCCCGATTGAAATCGTGCCGCGACATGTTCACCTGTCGCAGGCGCACCTTTCGAAACTGTTCGGTCAGGATCATACGGAGCTCCCGCTGCGCGATTTGTCGCTGCGGGGGCAATTTGTTTCTCAGGATTCCGTAGACGTGGTCGGACCGCAGGGAACGCTCCCGTTCGTGCGCGTGCTCGGCCCGTGCCGCATGGAGACGCAAATCGAACTCACCGCTGCCGAAGCGGCCTCGCTCGGCATCAAGGTCACCCCACGTTTGTCCGGCGATCTGGCGGGTTCGGGGTCGTGCCGACTGGTCGGTCCGGCCGGATCCGTCACGCTGCGCCGCGGCGTGATCGTGCCGCTCGCGCACGTCCACTTGGGCGTGAAAGAGGCCAAAACGTTCGGCGTTCGACATGGGGACGAGGTCACGATCCGTCTCGTCCGTGCGGGCCAAAGCGAGCTTTCGAAGGTCGTCGTTCGCGTTCACCCGACCTTTCGACCGGTTTTACACGTGACGGCGGACGATGCGGCCCTGCTTTGGCTCGAACCACAAAGCGCTGGGTATATCTTGGGATAGGCAGACGCGCGGCGGTTAGGTACACTATGGTCATATGAAACGCTGGTGGGTCATCGCTCTTGTCGTCGCGCTTTTTCCGCTCGCGGCCCATGCCGGGACGGTGGATTTGAGCGTATCCTCCAGTTCGATCTCGTTCTCCAAGACGACCCTCGTGTCCGGCGATCAGGTCCGCATCTACGCGACGATCAAAAACGTCGGCGATGAGGACGTCGACGGATACGTCGAGTTTTTTCAGGGGTCGATCCCGATCGGCCAGTCGCAGGTGGTTTCCGTGCGCGCCGACGGCCTCGCGGAAGAGGTCTACGTCGATTTTGTCGTTCCGTCCGGGCCGTTCAACATCCGCGCGGATATCAAGGGGACGGATCCCGAGGACGAAAATCCGGCCAACGACTCGGCGTTTACCAAATTGATCACGCCAGTGCTCGATGACGACCGGGATGGCGTGGAAAACGACGCAGACAACTGTCCGACGGACGCCAACGCGAGCCAAGCGGATAATGACAAGGATGGCACCGGCGACGTGTGCGACGAGGACGACGACAACGACGGTGTGAGCGACGACGTCGAGGCCGAGCTCGGCACGGACCCGAAGAACGCGGACACGGACGGCGACGGAATTCCGGACGGGAAAGATCCCTATCCAAAAATGGTCGGGGCACCTGCGCCCGTGGTTCCGGTCGCTCCCGCGACCGCGCCTGTCGTCGCGCCGACGCCACCGCCACCGGCCGCCCCCGACCCCGCGCCCGTACAGGCCGCCGACACCGCATCGGATGATGTTGTCAGCGCTCCTCCGGTCGAAGGGATGGTCGAAGGGGTGACGGACGAGCCAGCCGCGGCCGT
>CAZOPY010000170.1:0-1539 GCA_964581945.1 uncultured Gammaproteobacteria bacterium
CCACGTCCAGCGGGTCGATCACGTTGCCGAGCGATTTGCTCATCTTGTCCCCGTTCACCGTGAAAAACCCGTGCGCGAACACCGCCTCCGGGAGCGGAAGCCCGGCGCTCATGAGCATCGCCGGCCAGAGCGCGCAATGGAATTTGATGATGTCCTTCCCGACCAGATGCACCTGCGCCGGCCACCATTTCGCAAACGTCGCCTCATCCGTTCCGTACCCGACGCCCGAAATGTAATTGATCAGCGCGTCGAACCAGACGTAAATGCGCTGCTTCTCGTCGCCCGGCACCGGGATCCCCCACTTCATGGTCTCGCGCGAGATCGACACGTCCGTCATGAACTCGCGAATGTAGGAGAGCACTTCGTTGCGCCGCGCTTCCGGCTGGACGAACTCCGGGTGTTTTCCGATGTGCTCGAGCAGCGCGTCGCGATACTTGGTCAGCTTGAAAAAATAGTTTTTCTCCTTGAGCGTGATCGGTTTCTTTTTGTGAATCGGCTCGAGCCCGTCCACGAGATCGCTTTCCAGCACAAACGCCTCGCACCCTTCGCAGTACAACCCTTCGTACGTCCCTTCGTAAATGTCGCCCGTTGCCTCGACCGCTTTCCAGAATTTCTCGACCGCCTTGAAGTGGTCGGGCGCGGTCGTCCGCATGAACCGGTTGTGGGTCAGTCCGAGCGAATCAAACGTGCGCTCCCAGAGCGCGGCCATTTCGTCGAGATACCCTTGCACGTCGTTTTCCTTTCCCACCGCGCGCGCGGCCTCGATGTTTTTTTGCGAGTTCTCGTCCGTTCCGGTCTGAAAAAACACCGCCTCGCCGAGCATGCGATGGTAGCGCGCAAGCGCGTCCGCGGCGATCGCGGTATACGCGTGCCCGATGGACGGTTTCCCGTTCACGTAATAGATCGGGGTGGTGATGTAGAACGTTTTAGCCATAGCGTTTCGGCGCAACAACAATCACGAATTCTCCCTTTATACTACTCGCGTTTACGGCGGCTGTCACCTCGGCGGCGGTGCCGCGATAGATCGTCTCGTGCAGCTTGGTGAGCTCGCGGCAGGCGACGATCGGCCGCGTCGGCATCCGTTCCTGCAGTTCGGCGAGCGCTTTCAAAATGCGATGCGTGGACTCGTAGAACACGACCGTTTCTTCGAATGCCGCCACCCGGTCAAAATAGGTTTTGCGTCCCTTCTTGTGCGGCGGAAACCCGACGAACAAGAATTCATCCGCGGGAAATCCCGCGACCGAAAGCGCGGTCGCGAGCGCGCTCGGGCCCGGGATCGGGGTCACTGTGAGCGCCATCCCGAATTTCTTCACCGCTTCCTGGACGAGCAAACCGCCCGGGTCCGAGATCGCCGGCGTCCCCGCGTCGGTCACGAGCGCGAGGCTCTTCCCTTCTTCCAACAGCTTCAGCACCTCTTGGATGCGCAGCGCGCCTGTGTGCTGATGCACGGACAGAAGCGGCTTTTCGATTAGAGCGCGCGCGAGCAATCGCGCGGTCACGCGCGTGTCCTCGCACACGATCGCATCAACCGAACGCAAG
>CAZOPY010000171.1:0-1518 GCA_964581945.1 uncultured Gammaproteobacteria bacterium
GGGATGCGCAAGATCGTCCTGCGCAGCGAACGGCCGTTCGCGGTGCTCGTCGGGTTCGACCTGACCGCGCCGCTGCTCGGCAGCGGGTACGACCACTATGGGTTCGCCGTGTCGCGTCCCTCGGGAGAGCGCTGCCACGAGGTGGCGATCAACACGTATCTCGGGAACGGCAGCGTGGCGTTCAAGTTCCTGTGCAACCGCGACGCCGACGACATCCTGGTCACCAGCTTCGAAGCCGACCAGACGCTCGAGGCGAGCGCCACCTACCCGGGCCACTGGTACCAACATCTCGGGTTCTTCGCCTGATCGCCCCCGCCCTCGGAAACGAGTGCGGGTTTTCTTATGCGGCGATCCGTTCCTTCTGTTCCTCTTCTTCCCGAGCCGGCGCAGTAAACCCGTCGATGCGGATCTTTCCTTTCGCCTCGGGCACGGCCGCGAAGATCTCCTCGTAGCTTTTCTCGAGTTCGCGGCGCAGATCATCGCTCGACACGTCCGACGCAAGCGGATCCGCAATCCAGATGAGCTGGAGCGGATCTTTATCCGAGAAAAATTCCGGCCCGTACCCGTGATGACCGAACGCGATCTTCACCGCAAGGACGAGCGCCTCGCGCGCTTCTTTGCGATCGAGCACGTTGCGGCTGACCGTGAACCCGGTCGGCATTTTTTCCTGCCACAGGCGCGATCCGGTGTCCACGTGACCGGTCGCGTCGTAGTACACCACGCGTCCCGGGTGCTCGCCTGATGTCTTCAGGTGACCTTTGTATTCGACCCCGAGCTGCATCGCCAGATCTTTCGAGTAGGCGATCGCCGCCGCGTCGTAATCGTCGATACCGTGTTTGTCCGCGTACGCCTTGGCGGCCCCGCATTTGTCGTGGCTGTAGATCCCTTCGACCCCGGCATCCTTCAAGCGCTGCACAAACTCCGCCTGCGCCTGCGGGCCTTCGAGCAAAATCCCCGAACCTGGCACATGGATCGTTCCCCTGGCCGTACGTTCATCCATGCAGCACAAAAACGGACGCTCGTTCGTGAACGAATCCTTCAACTCCGGATGAAGGGCGGCATACGCTTCCATCCCGCCAACCTTGTCGATTTCCTCGGCGATGCGGCGATCCGCCTCCAAGACGATGTCTCGTGCCCGTTCCGTCGCAGGCCCAAAGGGGACTCCGGCCTCAAATTGATGTTCATGCATAGTGAGCCTATTTTAGCATGCGTTTCAAATACTGGCCCGTGTAACTGCCTTTGTGACGCGCCACGTCCTCGGGGGTGCCGACGCAGACGATTTCGCCGCCCTTGTCCCCGCCTTCGGGCCCGAGGTCGATGAGCCAATCCGCGGTTTTGATCACGTCGAGGTTATGCTCGATCACGACGACCGTATTGCCTTTGTCGACGAGCGAGTGAAGCACCTTGAGCAGTTGGTCGACGTCGGTAAAGTGAAGTCCGGTCGTCGGCTCATCGAGCAGGTACATCGTGCGGCCGGTGGAACGCTTGGACAGCTCGGACGCGAGTTTCACGCCCTGC